>NZ_CAAAFT010000175.1:26134-26899 GCF_900634765.1 Candidatus Protofrankia californiensis
CCGGGTGCCTTTCCTCACCCCTGTCATGCAATCTCCGGCCGTTGCGCCCCGGCGGGCGACCAGCGGAGGAAACTGGTGCAGGTCACGCAACTGGGGTTGTCGCAAGTGAGGTTGTCGGCCCGGGCCAGGAGGCTGCCGAACAACGGCGTTCGATACTCAAGCGGCGGCCGGGTACATCGGGCGAGGTGGCCGCAATCGGGAGGAGCGGGTCTGCATGCGCGTCGTCGTGGTCGGAGCGGGTATCGCGGGGCTTGCGGCCGCGTATGCGCTGCGGGGCCAAGCCCAGGTTACCGTCGTCGAGTCCGGCGACCGTGTCGGAGGCAAGCTGCGGACGACCCCGTTCGAGGGGCTGGACGTCGAGGAGGGCGCCGAGTCGTTCCTCGTCCGCGTGCCGGACGCGGTACGCCTGGCCCGTCATGTGGGTCTCGGCCACGACATCGTCCACCCGGCCACCACCACCGCGGCGCTGCTGATCTCCGGCCGGTTGCGCCCGTTGCCACCGCGGACCATGCTCGGCGTTCCGACCGACGCGATCGGCCTGATCCGTTCGCGGGTGCTGTCCCCGGCTGGGCTGATCCGCGCCGCGGCCGATCTGGTGCTGCCGCGTACCCAGCTGCCGGCCGATCCCACGGTCGGCAACTTCGTGGGCGCTCGGGTCGGCCGCCAGGTTGTCGAACGACTGGTGGACCCCCTGCTTGGAGGGGTGTATGCGGGGCGGGCTGACGCCATGTCGCTGCGCGCCACGGTTCCGCAGCTCACTCCGAT
>NZ_CAAAFT010000176.1:0-4182 GCF_900634765.1 Candidatus Protofrankia californiensis
GGCTGACGCCATGTCGCTGCGCGCCACGGTTCCGCAGCTCACTCCGATCATGTCCGAGAGCCGCTCGCTGCTGCTCGGCGCGTACCGGGTACGGGCCCGGACGGCACCGGCCGACCCCGCCGGTACGCCGATGTTCGCCTCGGTGCGTGGCGGTCTGGGACGGTTCGCCGCGGCTGTCGCGGACGCCAGCGAGGCGAAGATCCTGCTGGGTACGAGCGTCCGCGCGGTGAGCCCGACCCCCCTCGGCTGGCGGGTGAGCGTCGTCGGGAGCGGCCCGCGGGCCGTACCGGATGACGCCGGTGCCGACATCGGTAGCGACATCGCTCTCGGTGCCGACGCCGCCGGCGGGTCGGGTCCGTGGGACATCGAGGCCGATGCGGTGATCCTCGCCGTGCCCGCGCACGAGGCCCGGAAGATCCTGACATCGGTGGCGCCGTACGCGGCCGCGCCACTGGCCGCGGTCCCGTACACCTCCGTGGCGTTGATCACCCTGCTCTACCGTGGGGTACGGCTGCCGCCGGGCAGCGGCTACCTCGTCCCACCGCGTGAGGGCAGTGTCCTGAAAGCAGCCACGTTCCTGTCCGCGAAGTGGCCGCACCTGTCGACGGACGCCGGTCTGACCGTCGTGCGGGCAAGCGTCGGCCGGGCCGGCGACGAAGGTGATCTGGAGCGTTCCGACGTCGAGCTTGCCGGTGTCGTCGCGGCCGAACTCGCTGCCGCGACGGGTCTTGCGGCCCGACCGCTGGCAAGCCGCGTGACCCGGTGGGACGCCGCGCTCCCGCAGTACCTTCCAGGCCATCTCGAGCGGACGGCGGCGGCGCGCGGGATGCTGCCCGCCGGCCTCGCGCTGGCCGGTGCCGGGTACGACGGGGTGGGCATTGCGGCGTGCGTCCGATCCGGCGAGGCCGCCGCGGAGACGGTGCTGCGTTCCGACGACACAGTCCGGGTCGGACAGTGAGCGGACCTCGCGGGCACCGGCGGGTCGCTGACGGCTCGGTGGGTGACAATTGGGCCATGTCCGAGACTCCCAGAACCGAGACCTCCCGAACCGATCCCGCCCCCTCCGCCCGGGACCTCAACGCCGAGCTGCTGTACACGTCCTGGTCGGTCTTTGCGGCGCGTGACGCCCTGCCCGCGGACCGCGCGGCGGTCGTGGCCGAGGTGGAGGACCTGCTGGACGGGGCTCTCGCCAAGGACGTCTACACCCGGGGCGTCTACGACCTCAGCGGCTACCGGGCGGACGCCGACGTCCTGCTGTGGTGGACCAGCCCCGACCCCGACCTGCTGCAGGAGACCTACCAGCGGTTCCGCCAGAGCGCGCTCGGGCGGGCCCTGGCCCCGGTGTGGTCGGGGGTCGGCCTGCACCGGCCGGCCGAGTTCAACCGCAATCATGTTCCCGCCTACGTCCGGCGCGAGGATCCCAGGGCGTATGTATGCGTCTACCCGTTCAACAGGTCGCTGGAGTGGTACCTGCTTCCCGACTACGAGCGTCGCGGCATGCTCGCCGAGCACGGGATCATGGGCCGGGAGTTCGCCGATGTCCGGGCGAACACAGTGGCTGCGTTCGGGCTGGGCGACTACGAGTGGCTGCTGGCGTTCGAGGCGGACGAACTGCACCGGATCGTCGACTGTCTCCGGCACCTGCGCGCCAGCCGGGCGCGGGCGCACACCCGCCTGGAGATACCGTTCTTCACCGGCGTCCGCAAGCCGATTGCCGATCTTGTCGCAGCCCTGCCGTGACAGGCCGCGGCCCTGCAGGGCTGCGGCTGTGCGGTGAAGGTGTGCGTTGCCATGGCCGTGCCGGGCCGTCCACAAGACATCCCGGCCTCGGCTTGGGTCTCGGTCTCGGCGGAGATGCTTCCTGCCATGGCCACGATCTGGTAGCAGACTGATTGCATGCTGCAATTATTTCGTAGTATTTTGTTGATTATGTTACTTTCCGTAACATTTTATGTGGATGTAGTGTGCATTCGGCTCAGTGGGATCGGAATTTTCTAGATAAACAGGGTATTACATCGCAATTACGGCCGAAGTGACTGAAGTAGCTGGTGGGCGGCGGGCGGGTTTGTCCCATGTCGTGAGCGGTGTCGGATCTCTGCTAGCATCAGTCGCCGCATGTTTGTGGAGGTCTGGCCCACGTTGCCCGACTGGTCGCTTGCCGTAGCCGCGAGGAGGTCGCTGGATTACCTGTCCGGCAGTACCAGTAGGTTTTCTCCGTGCTATTGACCGGCTGTTTGGCCGGGGAAATTCGACAGGCCCGTCACGATGCTCGACAGCCGCTGGGCAGCCTGCGGTAAGGGCTGATCCCGAGGCTGTCCATGCTTTTCCACGGTAGTTGCGAAGATTCCCGTGAGTACCCGCATGTCATGCGGGCGCCTGCGCGTAACGGTTGCGGAAGGTGTCCGGCCGGACGCCGACCGAACAATGGATCGACGCGGATCGAAATTTTCTGATCGTAGCGGACGAAAACGTGCTCGAGTCCTGGGGGGGGCTGGCAGTGACGGATATAATGCCCGGTGACGCGCGGGTGTCAACAGGTGTCGGACCGACACCCGTTGTACACGGTTTCAGCGCGTGGCCACACGATGATTCTGGTTTTGCTGACGCGTCCCGACTCGTCCGGCGACGACGGCGCCGTCGGTCGGCGAAATCGACGCCGGCAGCCACCGGCACGCTGGAAAGAAGGGTCGGTTACCGGGCCCAGGTCGACTGGGAACGCAGGTATGTTCGACTTCTCGTGATATTCGATGCGCTGGGTTGTGTCCTGGCCACGATCGTGGCATTTCTGGTGCGCTTCGGTGACAATCCGGTGGTGTCGTCGTGGCCATATATCGTGATGAGTGGTCTGCTGCCGTTGGCCTGGGTGCTGTCGATGGCATTCGGACGTGCGTACGAGGGGCGGTTTCTCGGCGGCGGGTCGGAGGAATTCAGACGGGTTGTCAACGCGTCCGCCCGAATCACCGCGTGCGTCGCGGTGATTTCCTACGCGACGAAACTTGAGATTGCCCGGAGCTACCTCCTCATCGCGTTCCCCATGGCGACGCTGCTTGCGGTCGTTGGGCGTTGCGGCGGGCGGGGGATCTTGCACCGTATGCGCCGCAACGGGCGCTGCCTGCACAGAGTCCTGGTAATAGGCGCCGGCGAGGCCGCGGCGACACTCGTACGGTTGGCCCAGCGCGACCCGACGTCGGGGTGGTCGGTGGTCGGTGTCTGCCTGGACCGACTGCCCGGACGGCACAGCCACGACCGGCTCGAACGAAGCGGTTTCGATCTGCTCGGTGTTCCCATAGTGGGGACGCTGGAAAGCCTGCACACAGCCATCGGGGCAACCATGGCGACGACCGTCGCAATCTGCCCGCAAATGGACGGCGAAACGCTCCGCCGGGTGATGTGGGCCCTCGAGGGCAGCGACGTCGACGTTCTCGTGAGTTCGGCGCTCACTGACGTCACCGGCCCCCGGATCTCGATTCGTCCGGTCGCGGGACTTCCTCTGCTGCATATCGAGGAACCTGAGCTCACCGGTGCCCGGCGGGTTTTGAAGGCATGCGTCGACCGCGTTCTCGCGCTGGGCGCGCTGCTGATCTTAGCGCCGTTCCTGTTAGCCATCGGGATTGCCGTCCGGGTGACCAGTCGTGGACCGGCAATCTTCAAACAGATCCGGGTGGGCCGTGGCGGCGAGACGTTCCGCATGTACAAGTTCCGCTCCATGTACACCGATGCCGAGGCGCGTCTGGAGGGGCTTCGTACGGCGAACGAGCGTTCCGAGGGCCTGTTGTTCAAAATACGCGACGATCCGCGGGTGACTCCGGTCGGTCGCTTTTTGCGTAAGTGGTCACTCGACGAACTGCCCCAGCTGTTCAACGTCCTCAACGGGAACATGTCGCTGGTCGGCCCACGCCCGCCGCTGCCGTCGGAGGTGGCCCGCTACGAGGACGACGCGCATCGCAGGCTGATGGTCAAGCCCGGGCTCACCGGGCTGTGGCAGATCAGCGGCCGGTCGGACCTGGAGTGGGACGAGTCCGTCCGCCTGGACCTGCGCTACGTCGAGAACTGGTCCCTGGCGATGGATTTCGTCATCCTGTGGCGGACGTTGTTCGCTGTCGTGCGCCGTGAGGGCGCCTACTGACACGCCGACTGACACGCCTACTGACACGCCGACTGGTATGCCGGATTGACATGTCC
>NZ_CAAAFT010000176.1:4207-4826 GCF_900634765.1 Candidatus Protofrankia californiensis
GCTGATTGCCGCACTGGCAGCGGTCGGCCGGCGGATCGTGGGTGAGCAGAAGCCGGACGTCGCGGTCGTCCTGTCCGCCCGTCACGACAGGCTGCTGGTGCGTTACGGCGATGCCGTCCTCAAGGCCCACGCGCCGGGGAGCGATCCGGCGGAGCTTGCGCTCCGGCTGCGCCTGGCGGCCGACCCCCGGTTGACCGACAGCCTGCTTGCGCCCCTTCCCATCCCGGGCGCGGACGCGCCGGGGATGCTCATACGGGTCCGGGGTCGGCTTGTCAGCGCCTGGCCGGTGGGCACGCCCCTGCATCCGGACGATTTCGGGACGGTGTCCGAGACGGCCGTCGACGATCTGCCGTGGGAGCAGGCGGCGACCCTGCTCGCCCGGCTGCACGCGGTACCCCTGTGGCGGCCCGTTCCACCGGCGAGGGTCCGCCGGGGTCTTGAGCGTGCGATGGCGAAGCTGTCCGGGCTGTCCGGTCCGGCTGGCGATGATCCCCTCGTGGGGGAGATCCTTGCCGCGTACGCGGCCCTCCCGCGTGGGGAACCGGACGGCCGCACGCAAGCGGGCCGCGCCTGCACGTCCTACACGCCCGTGCCCGGGGACGCGCTCGTGCACGGGGAC
>NZ_CAAAFT010000176.1:5432-10911 GCF_900634765.1 Candidatus Protofrankia californiensis
CTGGCGCCGGCGGCGTGGGCCCGGTTCCTCGGCGGATACACGGCCGCCGGTGGCCGTGCCGTGCCGCCCGACGCCGATCCGTGGCAGGTGCTGGATGCTCCCGCACGGGCGCTGGCCGTTGCGTACGCGGCGAACGCCGTGGCGGACAGCGTGCTCACCGGCACCCCACTCGACAGCGTTGCGCGGGCCTTCGTCGACTGCTGCCGGCGAATGCGCCGGTTGTGACACGCCGCTGATCCGTTCGCCAGGGTGCTGACCTGCTATTACGCTGGCCGACCTGTATTGGTCGGCCGACTCATATCCATATCGGTCGGCCCGCCGCCGGTCAACCCCTTATCGCTCAACTCCGTATCGGTTGACGGCGGTGTGCGGTGTGTTTACTCTTTCGTAGCCTTCTGAATGAAGGTTGGTGACAGCATACGGCAGGCAGCCGGGGGGCTGGCCACGCGTTTAGGGGAGAACGGATGCCATTGCGCGGCTATGGGGTACTGGTCGGGCAGGCCGTCGACGAGCGTGCCGAAGGCGGGACCGACACCCCGCATTACCAGATCCGTTTACGGGCCGCCGGCAGCGATTTCCGGATCGCGGTCAACGTGCTGTCCAGCCAGCAGCCGTCGGAACTGCTGTTCGTCGCGCAGGAGGATTTCCGGCATCCGATCCTGCCGGCGCTCGCGGCCTTGCCCGACGGGTTCACCGCGCTTTCCGGTCAGCCTGGAGGCCCTGCCCTGGACTACATCCGGGGCAACCTGTTCGACCGCCTCGACATGCGGCCGCTACCGGCGACACAGCCCGGGGCGGACAACGACCTCGCCGACAAGCTCCACCATTTCCTCTCCCGCGCGATCGCGGATCCGGCGGCCCGTGTGTACGCGTTCGGGCAGCGCTGGGGGCCGGAGGCAACCACCCCCGACAAGATATTCGAGTTCTCGCCCGGCAACGGCATCCACGACATTCACATGAACCAGGGGAACAGCGGGCGGTTCCGCGGTGACAACGGCGTATGGCAGGACGGTGGCCTGCTGTTCCGTTTTCCCGCCACCGGCCGGTGGGCCGCGGTCTTCCTCGCGTTCCAGTCCCAGGGATGGCACACCGACGACACCACCGGGCACGTTGTTCCCGACCTCACCGAAGTGGGCCCGGCTCCCCGACCGGCGTCCGGCGAGCCCGATCAGCGCGTCCGTATCGTCGCGGCCCTGGTCAACCCCGCCGGCCCCGCGCCTGAAACAGAAAGCGTCACCCTGGTGAACACCAGCCCGTTCCATATCGACCTTGCCGGCTGGGCGTTCGCCGACCAGCAGAAACGCCGCCATGTTCTGCGCGATCTCGTCATCGCCGCCGGCGACGCCGTTCGCGTGACGGTGTCCCCGCCCATGCAGCTCGGCAACAGCGGCGGGTTGATCACCCTGCTGGACAGGCGGGGCCTGAAGGTAGACGGCGTCTCCTACACAGCCGCTCAGGCCGGACGCGAAGGCTGGACCATCACCTTCCACTGACCGCATAGGTGCACTCCGCTACCCCGCTTTCCCCGGTTGATGATTCGGGCTGCATGCCTTCGCCCTGCTCGTGGCGGAACTTCGCTGCTCAGAACTTCACTGGTCAAGGGCGGTGTTGCGGGCGATCTTCTCCCAGGTGGTGATCTCCGCGCGGACGCTGTCGAGGTGGCCGAGGACGGCGTCGACGGCGTCCGCGCCCAGCGGCAGACGCAGCGGGGTCTCGTCGGCGTCCAGCGCGGTGAGGATCGCGGCGGCGGCCTTGGCCGGGTCGCCCGGTTGCGTGCCGTCGCCGGTCCTGGTCATCTGCCGGGTCGGGCCGACCGTGTCCGCGTAGTCCGCGATTTCCTCGCTGACGCTGATGTTGGCGAACAGGCTGGTGCGGAACGCGCCGGGCTCGACGATCAGCACCTTGATGCCCAGCGGACGCACCTCGGCGGCCAGCGCCTCCGACATTCCCTCGAGCGCGAACTTGGTGGCGCTGTAGGCGGAGAATCCGGCGAAGGACATCTGGCCGCCCATGCTGCTGAACTGCACGATCGATCCGGACCGGCGGGCGCGCATGTGTGGCAGCACGGCGCGGATCAGTGTGGCGGGCCCGAAGACGTGCAGGTCGAACAGCGAACGCAGCTCGGCGTCGGTGGTCTCCTCGGCCGCGCCGACGTGGCTGCGGCCGGCGTTGTTGACCAGCACGTCGATCCGGCCGTGGCGGTCGGTCAGATCCCGCACCGTGGCCTCGACGCCGAGGGCGTCGGTGACGTCCAGCGGCAGTGCTTCGACCTGGTCGGGGTACGCGGCGACCAGGTCGTCGAGCGTTGTGACGCGGCGGGCGGTCGCGACGACGACGTCCCCGGCGGCGACCGCCGCCTCGGTGATCGCTCGCCCGAATCCGCTGTTCGCCCCAGTCACCAGCCATACCCTGCTCATCGGATTCTCCCTCGCCCGGTCGGCTATTCGTTCCTCGGTCGGCCATGCGTTCGGTAGGCCGTTCGCGTGATCGACCATTCCCACGGTTGGCCGTGCGCGATCTACGATGCCGGCAGGCCTGATTGCCCGTCCAAGACCGGCCGTGATAGCCCATGGTTATGGACGTGCACGGGCGGGATCTGCGGTATTTCATCGCCGTTGCAGAGGAACTGCACTTCACGCGTGCGGCCGAGCGGCTGTTCATCTCACAACCGGCACTGAGCAAGCAGATCAGGACGCTGGAACGGCAGCTCGGCGCGCCGCTGTTCGAGCGCGACCGCCAAGGGGTCCGGCTGACACCGGTGGGTGCGGCGCTGCTGCCGCACGCCCAGCGCGTGCTCGCAGCCTGGGACACCGCGTGGGAGGCGGCCGAGCAGGCCAAGACTGCCGCACGAGCCACCCTCGTCGTGGGGATGAGTACCAGCCCCGGCCGCGGTGGTCTGCTACCGGCGATCAGGTCCCGGTTCACCGACACGCACCCCGCAGCCACCGTGAAGCTGCGCCAGGTCAATTGGGACGACTCGACCGCGGGACTCCAGGACGGCACGAGCGACGTGGCCTTCGTATGGCTGCCGATTCCCGATCCCGGCCGCTACATATGGGTGGTGGTGGCTGAGGAACCACGCCTGGTCGCCATGCCCCAGAAACATCCGCTGGCCGACCGCGGGGTCGTCGACTTCGCCGACCTGCTGGACGAACCGTTCCTCGCCTTGCCGGAGAGCGCCGGAGTACTGCGGGACTACTGGCTCGCCCTCGATGCCCGCGGCGGCAGGCCACCGCGCATCGGCGCCGAGATCGCCAGCACGGACGAGACCTACGAGGCCCTGGTGGACGGACGCGGCGTCTGCCTGCTGGCCACCGGGAACGCGCCCCTGATCACCCTGGGCAACGTCGTCACCCGCCCGGTCCGCGGCATCTCACCCAGCCAGCTCGCTCTCACCTGGCGGGCCGACGACCACCGCCCGCTGGTACTGGACTACGCCCGCGCCTGCCGTCAGGTGGCCGCCCACCTCTGAACGGCCGGCCGGAGCGCACGCTGCCGGGGCGGCCCGGCGCCCTTGCGCGCCGTCCACGGGGATGTGTGCGCCGTTGATTCCTTGTCTGCGGCCTCTGGCGCGGGGTCAGGCTCTGGCGTGTGGGGGGGTTAGGAGGTGAGCCAGCCGTCGGTGCGTAGGTGGTCCAGGACGGTCTGGACGGCGTCGTAGGGGGACGCGCCCGCGGTGTCGATCACGATATCGGCGTCCGCGGGTTCCTCGTAGGGGTCGGACACCCCGGTGAAGGCCGGGATGATGCCGGCGCGGGCCTTGGCGTAGAGGCCCTTGCGGTCACGCGCCTCGCAGACCTCCAGCGGGGTGGCGACATGGACCAGGACGAACCCGCCCCCGCTTTCCTCGACCATCGTTCTGACCTGGTGGCGGACGTCGTCATAGGGAGCTATCGGCGCGCAGACGGCGGTGCCGCCGACAGCGGTCACCGCTGCCGCGACAAAGCCGATCCGCAGGACGTTGGCATTGCGGTCCTCGCGGGAAAACCCCAGCCCTTTGGACAGATGCAGCCGGACCACGTCCCCGTCGAGCAACGTGACCCTGCGGTCCCCGCGTTCGAGCAGCCGGCACGCGAGCAGCTTGGCAAGCGTCGACTTGCCCGAACCGGACAGCCCGGTGAACAGCACGGTGAATCCCCGCTCGCCACGTGGCGGCTGCGCCCGGACCAGCTCGGCGGCCACTGCCGGTGGGGTGAGCGGCGGTGGTAGCCGCGTCCCGCGGTCGAGCAGCATCGACAACGCGGTTGCGCCGGGGGCGCTGGTCGCCGGGCCCACGATCATCGACCCGAATCCGTAGGCGAGTGAGACCTGTAGCCGGTAGGCCACCTCCCCGGCAAGGGCAGGCTCGGTCTTGCGGTCGTCAGTCTCCCGGACGGCGGTCTGCTGGCCGTCGCCATCTCGGCCACCGGTTTCCCGGCCGGCGGTCCGCTGGCCGGCCTTCTCCCGGTTGGCGGTTCCGGCGGGATCGGACGCCGTGCCGCCGGCGGCGGCCGGCTTGCGATCGGTGGTGGCGGTCTCGGGGCGGATGATGGTGTCCGGGCCGAAGGCGACCGACTCTGTCAGGCGCGCAACCGCCCGTACCGGTACCAGGGCGAGCATGATCCGGACGTCGGTGAGCGTGGCCAGTGCCGCCTTCAGGCACCGTATGCGCAGGTGGTGGCCGGCATCGGCCGGATCGGCCCCGCCGACCGGGGCGAGTACGGTGACAGCGCTCCCGGTGGCGCTCAATGCCTCGATGCGGTCCAGGTCCGCGGTGTGCAGCAGGCCGTCGACCCATACCGCGATGGGCGCCGGCTCGTTCGGGACGATCCAACCGCGCCGGAGCAGCTCCGCGCGCAGCGCTGCGGGGGTGAACCGCAGCTCCGGATAGTCGGGGTGCTCGGGCAGCCGCAACCCTTCGACCGTGCCGGACAGCGTCGCGCCCACGACCTCGGTCAGATGCAGAGCGGCGAGCATGACGCCTTCGGCGTCCCGCAGGGCGATCGTTGAACCGGGCTGGAACTTCTCGGTGTCCTGGGCGCCTTCGTCCCCGGCGTCCACGGTGAACCCCGGTGCCGCTGTCGGGGGGGTCGGGATCGGGCCGTCGTATGCCTGCTCCGGTTGCGGGCCGTCCTGCGGTGGATACCCGCCGGACAGCCGCAGCTCCAGTTCCGCAAGCTGAACGGCACTCAGTGTCACTGACTGCCAGCGCAGCGAGACCGCGGTCAGTTCCGCGGCACGCGCCTTGTCGACCAGCAACGCGGTCCTCTTACCGGTGGTACGCACACCGGTGACGGTAGCGGTTGGCGTGCGCATCTCGCTGGTGGTGACGGGCTGACGCGCCGCCCGGCGCCACGATCGGTGGCACACTGCCGTTGATGAGCACCGAGCAGCCGACGGACGCCGACGGCGGGGCCCGCGAAGCACCCGCGGACGCTCCCGCCCCCGCCGACTCCGTACCCGGCGATCCCGTACCCGGCGATCCCGTGCTCAGCGACTC
>NZ_CAAAFT010000176.1:10936-13711 GCF_900634765.1 Candidatus Protofrankia californiensis
CCCGCCGACTCCGTACCCGGCGATCCCGTACCCGGCGATCCCGTGCTCAGCGACTCCGCGCTGGCGGCGCGGCTTGCCACCGATGCCGGCGCGCTGCTGCTCCGGGTCCGTGCCGAGCTGGGATTCGCCGATCCCGCCGCACTGCGGGACGCCGGTGACGCCCGCTCGCAGGTGCTGCTGGCGCAGGCGCTGGCCCGCCACCGTCCGCGGGACGCGGTCCTGTCCGAGGAGGCGGTCGACGACCCTGCCCGGCTCGCCGCCCGCCGGGTGTGGATCATCGATCCCCTGGACGGGACCCGGGAGTTCAGCGAGCAGGGCCGATCCGACTGGGCGGTGCACGTCGCGCTGTGGCAGGACGGCGAGCTGACCGCGGGCGCTGTCGCGCTCCCGGCGCAGGGCGTCACGCTGGCGACCGGCGTGCCGCCCCCCGCGCGTCCCGCGCCTACCGGCGGCCCGCGGCTGGTGGCCAGCCGGACCCGCGCCCCCGCGCTGGTCGCCACGGTGGCCGAGGCGCTGGGCGGCACGGTCGTGCCGCTGGGTTCCGCCGGAGCAAAGGTGGCGGCGGTCATCCGCGGTGAGGCGGACGCCTACATACACGCCGGCGGCCAGTACGAGTGGGACTCGGCCGCGCCGGTGGCCGTCGCCCGGTCGGTGGGCCTGCACACCAGCCGGATCGACGGATCCGCACTGGTCTACAACCGACCGGACCCGTTCCAGCCCGATCTGCTGGTCTGCCGTTCTGATCTGGCCGGTCCGATCCTGGCGCTGATCGCCCGCGGCTGACCCACTGACCACTGACCGTCGATCGTCGATCGTTACCACTGACCGTCGATCACTGATTGTTGATCGCTGCTTGCCCGCTGGAGTCGCTGTCCTGTAGGCCGGTTCGTGGGCTACGTTGGGTGGAATTTCTGCCGGCCTTCGCCGCTGGTCTCGACGGGGGGATTCCGCGTGCCCGCAATCGGCTACGAGCTCACCCACCTGCAGACCCTCGAGTCCGAGGCGATCCACATCTTTCGTGAGGTGGTGGCCGAGTTCGAGCGTCCCGCGTTGCTGTTCTCCGGCGGCAAGGACTCGATCGTCATGCTCCGGGTCGCCGAGAAGGCGTTCTGGCCGGCGAAACTGCCGTTCCCACTGGTGCACATCGACACCGGTCACAACTTCACCGAGGTGATGGAGTTCCGGGACGCCCGGGCGGCACAGTTGTCCGCCCGCCTGGTCGTGGGCTCCGTCCAGGACGCCATCGACGCCGGAACCATCACCGAGGACACTCGGCCCGGGGCGTCGCGTAACCAGCTCCAGACGCCGGTGCTGCTCGACACCATCGAGGAGAACAGGTTCGACGCCGTGTTCGGCGGGGCACGGCGGGACGAGGAGAAGGCCCGGGCAAAAGAGCGCGTGTACTCCTTCCGGGACGAGTTCGGTCAGTGGGATCCGAAGAACCAGCGTCCCGAACTGTGGTCCCTCTACAACGGCCGGCATCGAGCGGGTGAGCACATCCGGGTGTTCCCGCTGTCGAACTGGACGGAGCTCGACATCTGGCGCTACATCGCGCAGGAGAACCTGGAGATCCCGTCGATCTACTATGCGCACACCCGTGAGGTGGTGGAGCGCGACGGCATGCTGCTTGCGGTGACCTCGTTGACGCCGCCGCTTGAGGGGGAGAGCGTGATATCCCGCCAGGTCCGCTACCGGACGGTGGGTGACATGTCCTGTACCGGGGCGATCGCGTCGAGCGCGGTGACGATCGACGAGGTGATCACCGAGGTCGCGTCCACCAGGATCACCGAACGTGGCGCGACCCGTGCCGACGACCGGGTCAGTGAGGCGGCGATGGAGGACCGCAAGCGGGAGGGCTACTTCTGATGGCCGTGATGGCTGCGATGGCTGTTCTGACGGCCGCGACGGCCGCGACGACGGCTGTGCCAACGGCCGTCCTGCGCGTTCTGGTTCCGGGTACCCGTATGCGAGCTGGAGAGGTGTGATGAGGGAGCTGCTGCGGGTCGCCACCGCAGGTTCTGTTGACGACGGCAAGTCCACGCTGATCGGACGGCTGCTCTTCGACACCAAGTCGCTGTTCTCCGACCAGCTGGCCGCGGTGGAACGCACCAGCCGGGAACGCGGAGACGGTTATGTCGACCTGGCGCTGCTCACCGACGGATTGCGGGCCGAGCGTGAGCAGGGCATCACCATCGATGTTGCCTACCGTTATTTTGCCACCCCGAAGCGGTCGTTCATCCTCGCCGACACCCCTGGCCACGTGCAGTACACCCGCAACATGGTTACCGGGGCCTCCACCGCCGACCTCGCGCTGCTGCTGGTCGACGCCCGCAAGGGTGTGCTCCAGCAGACCCGGCGGCACGCGTTCCTCGCCTCGTTGCTGAGGGTTCCTCATCTTGTACTGTGCGTGAACAAGATGGACCTGGTCGATTTCGACCAGGCCGTGTTCGAGGAGATCAAGGACGACTTCCGGGGGTTCGCCGCCAAGCTGGAGATCGTCGATGTGGCGACGATCCCGATCTGTGCGCTCGGCGGGGACAACCTGGTGTCCCGATCGCCGAGCACTCCCTGGTATGAGGGCACCTCGCTGCTGCACCACCTGGAGGAGCTGCACATCGCCTCCGACCGCAACCTCATCGACGTCCGCTTCCCGGTGCAATGGGTGGTGCGGCCGCGCATCGGTGAGCTGCACGACTACCGCGGTTACGCCGGTCAGGTCGCCGGTGGCGTTCTTAAGCCGGGGGACGAGGTGATCGTCCTGCCGTCCGGCCTGAC
>NZ_CAAAFT010000177.1:0-2327 GCF_900634765.1 Candidatus Protofrankia californiensis
AACCGTACGACCGGCAGCGTGATCCTCATCGACGAGGCCACCGGAGCCACCGTCGGCGCCGGCATGATTCTCTGAATGGCCTGGGGCTGGGCCGCCGGCAGCGCGAAAGAAACATGATCGCGCTGCTCCTGGCCCTCTGAACGACTCTGTGGTCCGGCGGTAAGCCGGACCCATAGCATCATGATCATGATGTCCCGCGGGTGCGGTCAGCGACGCAGATAGCGCAGGAACAGGTTGCCGTCCTCCTCGAGAACGTGACTAAGAGTCATCTCCAGGGGGGTGTGCCAGCGCTGGCCGCGGACGATCCGCAGGTGGTCGGGACCGGCGAGCAGCGGGGCAAGGGTCACGCACAGCTCGTCGAGCAGGCCAGCGTTCGCGAGATCGGCGTGCAGGGCCGGGCCGCCCTCGCACAGGACGCGGGCCAGTCCCCGCTCGCCGAGGGCGCGCAGGGCCGCGGCGGGATCCACCGTCTGGTTGCCGCAGATCAGTACGTCGGCGACCTCCGCGAGCACCTTGCGCCGGTCCGGGGGCGCGGCCTCGCAGGTCAGCACGAGCGGACGTGCCTGCGCGGCGAACAGCCGGGCGGACGGGTCCAGCCGCAGGCTCGCCGAGACGACAGCGACCGGCGGGACCGCGCTCTGCCCGGTCGCGATCCGCCGCTCGCGCCGTTCGGGCGGGATGACGACCGGTCCGTAGTCCTCGGCGACCGCGGTGCCGGCACCGACGAGGACGACGTCGGCGAGCCACCGCAGCGTCCGGAAGATCCTGCGGTCGGCGCTCCCACCGAGAGCCCCGGAACGGCCGTCGAGCTCGGCGGCTCCGTCGATGGACGAGACGAAGTTCGACCGGGCATGCACCTCCCCGGCAGCGACCGGCGGCAGACGGTAGCAGACGTCCAGGTCGACGCTGTCGGCCGTCGTTGTCGTTGCGGCGTGACCGTCGGCTGTGCCGTCGACGGGATGCCCGCATGGGGGCTGCCCGCCGGGCTGATCGCAGTGCTGCCCGTCGGGATGCCGCCGGCCGGGCTGATATGGGGACAGCAGGTGACGCACTCCGGCAACTCTATTCTCGCCGGGGCCAACAGGCAGTCGTGCCTTCCCGGGCCGTCCGTCGGACCTTCCCGGGTTGTCGTGTCTTCCTCTCTCGTCGTGTCTTCCCCTCTCATCGTGCCTTCCTGGTCGTTCGTGCCTTCCTGAAAAGCAACCGGATCGGATGCGGGTGATCGGATGTCACAGCGCTCGAGGCGAAAAACGATGTGAGTTCGCTCGCGCGGCACTTCTTAGGACAACATCAACCCAGGCTGTCTTCGTAGGGTGAAAAAATGCCGGAACGTCTGGTCGACCGCCGTCCCGAGGTACCTCCGGACGATCTGGTCGCGGCTCTCGTTCCACCGCCGCGATTCAACGACGTCCGCTTTGACACCTACCGGCCGGATCCCTCCGAGCCGAGCCAGGCCGCCGCTGTCGTGGCGCTCGCCCGGTTCGTCGACCGCGTCACGGCAGGTGACGGCAAGGGCGGGGAATCGTCCGGGGCTGGGGGACGCGGCCTGTTGCGGTTCGGCCGTCGTAACCAAGGTGGACGTAGCACTCGTCATGGCGGGCGGGCGGGTACCGGCGGTGCCGGTGCGGGCTCCGCACCTCCTGGGATCTATCTCGACGGTGGGTTCGGGGTCGGTAAGACCCACCTGCTCGCCTCGCTGTGGCACGCCGTGCCGGGGCCCAAGGCATACGGGACGTTCGTCGAGATCACTTCCCTGGTCGGTGCGCTCGGGTTCGCCCGGACGGTGGACGCTCTCGCAGGCCTTCGGCTCCTGGCGATCGACGAGTTCGAGCTGGACGACCCCGGTGACACCGTCCTCGTCTCCACGTTGCTGACCAGGCTGGTGGAGTCGGGTGTCCGGCTGGCGGCGACGAGTAACACCCAGCCCGACGATCTCGGGGCCGGCCGGTTCGGTGCCGACGACTTCCTGCGCGAGATCCAGGGGTTGTCCGCGCAGTTCCACGTCCTGCGGGTCGAGGGCGAGGACTTCCGCCATCGCGGCCTGCCCAAGCCCCCGGTGCCCCTGGACGACCAGGAGGTGAGCCGCCGCGCCGCGGCCATCCCCGCCACCAGCGAGGACGGGTTCACCGAACTGTGCGCGTACCTGGGTGAGCTGCATCCGTCCCGCTACGGCGCGCTTGTCGACGGTATCGAACTGGTCTGCCTGCACGGGGTGACCGCGGTGGCCGATCAGGCGGTGGCGCTGCGTCTGGTCGTTCTCGCCGACCGGCTCTACGACCGGTCGGTGCCTGTCGCGGTGTCCGGACGGCCCTTCGACGAGCTGTTCT
>NZ_CAAAFT010000177.1:2352-2842 GCF_900634765.1 Candidatus Protofrankia californiensis
TCGGGGAAGGGTCGGCGAGCGCCGGAGGCTGACGACCGGCCCCGACGACGTGCACGGCCCGGCAGCGTCCCGTCGCCGGGCCGTGTCCCGTCGCCGGGCCGTCGCCGGCCCGCCCCGGCGATGGGACACTTTTACCCTGCCGCATACTGACCGAGCGCACCGGCGGATATCGGCGGCCGTCGCCACGGGCGTCAGCCGTGTGACAGCCGCAGCTGCCGGACGGGGTCCCCGCGGCCGGAGGCCCGCTGCGTCGGACTCGACCTGGAGGGATGTGTACGGATGGCGACCTATGTTGTTCTGCTGGTCGTCGTGCTGGTGGTGGCCGTCTGCATTCTCGGGCTGTTGTATCTTGCGCTGTCCCGAACCGAACGGCACGACCGGCGGTATTGACGCGAATTGGCGTGGATTCACGCGAATCCGCGTTGATCAATACAGATCGGCACGGATTCGCGCGGATTCACGCCGCTCGCCGGAAGGGCTTTCCCCGCCC
>NZ_CAAAFT010000177.1:3357-4012 GCF_900634765.1 Candidatus Protofrankia californiensis
CGCCGGCCGGGGTGGGGTTCAGAGCAGGCGGGCGATCACCACTGATTCGGCGTCCAGTTCGATGCGTCCCGGCATGAAGGTGAAACCGGTGGCGGAGGCGGCCGGGATGTCGAAGGGCACGCCCTCGACCGGCACCGGCTGGCGCCGATCGGCCAGGTTGCACACGACGGCGACCTGGCCGCGGCGCAGCACGAACCACCGGGCGTCCTCGTCGAAACTGCAGTGCACCGACGGCAGGCGAGGGTCGGTGAGGTCCGGCAGGGTCCTGCGCAGTGCGGTCAGACGCTGATACCACTTCAGCAGCCCAGCGTGCCGGGGGGCCTTGAGCTCCGACCAGTCGAGCTTGGAGCGGACGAACGTCGCCTCGTCCTGGGGGTCGGGGATCTCGTCGGGACCCCAGCCGTGTGCGGCGAACTCGCTGCGGCGTCCCTTGCGGATGGCTTCGGCCAGGCCGGGCGCGCTGTGGTCGCTGAAGAACTGCCAGGGCGTGGTCGCCCCCCATTCCTCGCCCATGAACAGCATCGGCGTGAACGGGGAGGTCAGCAGCAGTGCGGCACCGACCCGCAGCAGGCCGGCGCGCAGCGTCGCACTTGCGCGGTCGCCGACCGCCCGGTTGCCGACCTGGTCGTGGTCCTGCAGGAACGCGATGAAACGG
>NZ_CAAAFT010000177.1:4037-5165 GCF_900634765.1 Candidatus Protofrankia californiensis
GCAGGAACGCGATGAAACGGTGGGCGGGAAGGTGGCCCGGCACCGGGCGGCCGTGGGAGCGCCCCCGGAACGTCGAGTACGTCCCGTCGTGGACGAACGCGTGTTCCATCGCCTTGGCCAGGGTGGCGAGGCTGCCGAAGTCGCTGTAGTAGCCTTGGCGCTCGCCGGACAGCGCCGCCCACAGGGCGTGGTGGACGTCGTCGCACCACTGCGCGTCCAGGCCGTGCCCACCGGCTTCGCGGGTGGTGACCACCCGGGGGTCGTTCAGGTCGGACTCGGCGATCACGAACAGCGGCCGGCGCTGCTGGGCGGCGAGGCCGTGCACCGCGGCGGTGATCTCCTCCAGCAGGTGGACGGCCCGGTTGTCGGCGAAGGCGTGCACGGCGTCCAGGCGCAGGCCGTCGCAGTGGTAGTGCCGCAGCCAGTCGAGCGCGTTGTCGACGATGAACGCCCGGACCTCGTCCGAGCCGGGCGCGTCGAGGTTGACCGCGGGCCCCCAGGGCGTGACATGGGAGTCGGTGAAGTAGGGGCCGAACCGGGACAGGTAGTTCCCGTCCGGCCCGAGATGGTTGTAGACGACGTCCATGATCACGCCGATGCCCCGGTTGTGCGCCGCGTCGACGAAGCGCTTGAGCCCGTCCGGACCGCCGTAGGGCTCGTGGACGGCGAACAGGTCCACACCGTCGTACCCCCAGCCGTGCCGGCCGGCGAAGGCGTTGACGGGCAGCAGCTCGACCGCGTCGACCCCGAGCGCCACGAGGTGGTCGAGCCGTTCGATGGCCGCGTCGAAGGTGCCTTCCGGGGTGAACGTGCCGACGTGCAGTTCGTACAGGACGCTGCCGGCGAGCGTGATGCCCCGCCAGGCACTGTCGGACCAGGAGAACAGCGAGTGGTCGACCAGGCGTGAGCGGCCGTGGACGCCGCCCGGCTGCCAGGCCGAGCGCGGGTCGGGCAGCTCGTCGACGTCGCCGTCGACCAGGAACGCGTAGTCGGTGCCGTGACCGGCCGCGGGCACGTTCACCCACCACCAGCCGCCTTCGTCGGTCATCATCTCATGGACGGTCTCATCGCCGTCCGTGCCGGTAACCACACCCACCGTCTTGGCATCTGGCACCCACACGCGGAAAG
>NZ_CAAAFT010000178.1:0-4633 GCF_900634765.1 Candidatus Protofrankia californiensis
CGGATCGGGTCCGTCCCGCCCGAGGTTTCGGCTGGTTCCAGGACGAATCACGACTCGAGTGTCGCCGGTACGGTTCGAGTATCGCGGGTACGGTGTGATCGTGCACATAGCGACAACGGGTGATGCCGCCGCGTCCGGCGTGCCGGCGGAACTCGTCGTGGTGCGACACGGGCAGAGCACCGGTAACGCGGCCCTCGCCGCGTCCGAAGCCGCCGGTAGCCAGGACGCCGGCATCACCCAGCGGGATCCCGACATCCCGCTGTCGGCGCTCGGCGGGGAGCAGGCAAGGGACTTCGGTCGCTGGCTTGCCTCGCTGCCGGCGGAGCGCGTCCCGGAGATCATAGAATGTTCACCGTACGTCCGTGCGCAGGAGACCGCTCGTATCGCATGTGAGGAGCTGGCGCGTGCCGGCCGCGCGGTTCCCCCGCTGGTCCTCGACGAACGGTTACGCGATCGTGAATCGGGTGTGTTGAGCAAACTGACCTCGGTTGCCGTGCGGACCCGCTTCCCCGACGAGGCGCGGCGGCGTGCCCACCTCGGTGAGCTCTACTACCGGCCGCCGGGCGGTGAGTCCCTTACCGACGTTGCGCTGCGGCTGAGGAGTTTCCTGCGGGACGTGTGCCGGGAGCATGCCGGCCGCCGGGTGCTGGTCGCCGCGCACGACGCGGTCGTTATCATGTTCCGGTTCGTTCTCGACAACCTCACCGAGGCCAAGCTGGTACGTCTGTATGGTTCGGTCGCCAACGCCTCTGTCACCCGCTGGGTGGCGGACGCCGGACGCCTGCGCCTGGCCGAGTACAGCCAGACCGGTCATCTCCGGGCCGGTCATCCCCGCGGCGGTCATCTCGGGGCCGGTACCGGCTGACAGCGGGGGAGCACACGCTGCATCCCTATTGATCCCTATTACCGGCTCTTTGCCGGGTTCTCCACGTTGGACGATGGGGATCCAGTGCTGCGGCGGCAGCGTCGGATTCACATCGTCCAGCGTTTCTGACCGTTCGGCCTCCGGTCATGCACCCTCAGTCGTGATCTTACGCTTGTCGTCAGAGTGATTGACAACTTTCTCCATCGTCAAGATGGAGAAGTATGATTTCTGCCATATTCCCATCATCTTGACGATTACTGGTTGTTTCCTCGAAAGTCCACAGCTATGTCACCGCGCACACCGCTGATTCGCCGCCGGTGTGTGGACTACGCGCTGGTGTGTAGTTGTCGCTGTTTGTCCTGTCGGGCTTAGCTCGGGCAGGGCGGGTCGATCCACCGAGTCACCTGCTGCTTACGGATCCCGCGACCGCACATTCCTGACTTCCCCAAGTTCCGGTGCCCGGTTTCCGGCGCCGGGACGCCCACCGTCCCCCCATAGCTGTTAGCCGTGTCCCTGACGGTCCGAGTCGGCCGGGCCCGCTCGCCACACCCCGGGTGCCGCGTCATGGCGGGTGACCAATCGTGACAGCCATTGATCGTGACAACCGTTGCCGGCCACCGTCCGCAGAGAGACCAGGAATAATCATGGCAGAGCAGACGATCGTGCAGACGCCTCCCGTGGCCCGCGTCCCGCGGGACGGCGTCGACGTCGGGCCCGACACGGGCGCCGGGGCCGGGGCGAGTGTCGGTGTCTACGCGGGTGCCGGTGTTGATGCCGGTGCCGGCACCGAGGTCGACGGCCCGGCCGAAGGCCTGGTTGCGGGCGGGAGCACCCCCGCGGCCAGTCGCCGAACCGTTGCCGTGCCCTACCGGCTGATCTCCTGGCTGAGCCCCCTGCTCCTGCTGGTGATCTGGGAGGCCCTTGCCCGCAGCGGGGTGATCTCCGCGCAGGTGCTGCCCGCGCCCACCAAGGTGCTGTCCACCGCCCGGGAGCTCACCGCCAGCGGCCAGCTCCCGAAGGATGCGCTGATCAGCCTGAGGCGGGCCGCGACCGGTTTCGTGATCGGCGGCGGGGTCGGCTTCTCCCTGGGTACCGCGGTCGGTTTCTCCAGGCTCGCGGACGCGCTGCTCGACCGTCCGATCCAGATGATCCGCGCGGTGCCCTTCCTGGCGATCCTGCCCCTGGTGATCGTGTGGTTCGGGATCGGCGAGTCCGGCAAGGTCTTCCTGGTCGCGCTCGGCACCGCCACCCCGATCTACCTCAACACCGTGCTGGGGATCCGGCAGGTGGATCCCAAACTCCTCGAGCTCGGGCGGGTCATCGGCCTGCCCCGGCGTCAGCTGATACGCCGGATCGTGCTGCCCGGTGCGCTCCCCTCCATCCTCAACGGCATTCGCCTGGCCCTCACCACCGCATGGCTCGCCCTGGTGGTCGCCGAAACCATCGGCGCCGACTCCGGTATCGGCTTCATGGCGATGGACGCACGCGAATTCCTGCGCACCGATGTCATCGTGCTGGCGATACTGATCTACGCGACCATCGGAATCCTTTCCGACCTGGCTGCCCGGCTGCTCGAACGTCGCCTGCTCGCCTGGCATCCGAACTACGCGAACGCCCGTACCTGACCACGCTCGATATTACGTCAAGTAATCAATATATGACTGTTGACTATTCAATGGTCTCGTGCCGTAAAGGAAAACCGATGTCTCCTGCGAACCCCTTGTGGACTCCGACCGCCGCGCGTGGCGCCGACAACGGCCGGCACACTGTGATCGGTCGCCGCGGGTTCTCCCGGCGGACCTTCCTGTCCACCGCCGCCGCGGCCGGTCTGGCAGTTCCACTGGCCGCCTGCGGATCGGACGACAGCGGTAAGGGCAACGGCAGCACCACCACGGTCCGGCTCACCTTCGGGACGGGATCACCGGAGAAGGAACGCGGCGTTCTGGAGAAGAACCTGCAGGCACAGGGCATCACGGTCCAGTGGCTCGGCCCGTTCCCGAACCACGCTCCGACCATGCAGGCGGTCACCGGGGGTAGTGCGGATTTCAGCTTCGGGGGAAGTTCCACACCGGCGGACGCCGCCATTCTCGCCGGCTCCCCGCTGGTCTACGTCGGATTCGCCGAGTCGTCGCCGCGGACCAGCGCGATTCTCGTCCTGCCGAAGTCGGGAATCCGTTCGGTGAAGGACCTGGCGGGCAAGTCGGTCGCGGTGAACAAGTCCGGCCTCGGGGAGTTCCTGCTGGTGGCGGCCCTGGAGAAGTACGGAGTCCCCAAGGACCAGGTGAAGTTCGTGTACCTGAACCCGCCGGACGCGGCACCGGCGTTCTCCACGGGGAAGGTCGACGCCTGGTCGATCTGGTCCGGCCCGAGGGAGCAGGCCGAGGTCGCCTACGGCGCCGTTCCCATTTTCGTCGACCAGGACGAGCTGCCCCGGCAGCTGGACTTCCGCAGCTACCTGGTCCGCAAGGAATACGCCGAGAAGAACGCCGACGTCATCCGCAAGGTGATCAATGCCTATGCGGCGGAGTTCGAGTGGCAGGCGAACCACATAGAGGAGGCGCTGCGGATCCAGACCGCCGCGGCCAACTACCCCGACGGCGTCCTGCAGAAGATGGTGGCGAACAAGGTCGTCACGAAGCTCAAGCTGATCGACGACGACGCGATCGAGAAGCTCCAGTACGGCGCGGACTGGCTGTCCGAACGCAAGGTGCTGCCCAGCAAGATTGTAATTGCCGATCACGTGGCCAAGCTGTAACGCCGGTCGTCGTCGCGACGGTGGTCATGACCACCGTCTGAGGCCAGCGTCGCGACCACCGTCTGAGGACAGCGCGATCCGTGGTCCACGGTCTGGCCGCAGGCTTGGCCGAACGCCTGGTTGAAGGGAACCCGAGCCCATGACATCCCAACCCGCCACCGGTCCACGGGACGCCGCGGTTGCCGCCTCCACCGGGCAGGCCGAATCCACCGGGCAACCGGCCCTCGTCCGGGTCCGTGGCCTGCGTCGTGCCTACCGGGACAAGGTCGTGATCGACAGGCTCGACGTCGACATCGCCGCCGGGGAGTTCGTCGCCCTGCTGGGCAAGAGCGGCTGCGGCAAGACCACCCTGCTGCGTACCCTCGCCGGCCTCGACCAGGCCGACGCCGGCACGGTCGACGTGCCGGCGCAACGAGCGGTCGTGTTCCAGGAGCACCGGCTGCTGCCGTGGGAACGGGTCTGGCGCAACGTCTCGATCGGGCTGCCCCGGGCCGAGGGACGGCAGAAAGCTGCGGCCGCGCTGGAGGAGGTCGGTCTCACCAGCCATCTCGGCGCATGGCCGATCACCCTCTCCGGTGGGGAGGCGCAGCGGGTCGCGCTCGCCCGGGCGCTGGTCCGCGAGCCCAGGCTCCTGCTCCTCGACGAACCGTTCGCCGCTCTCGACGCGCTGACCAGGATCAAGATGCACGAACTCGTCCGGGAACTGGTCGCCCGGCACCGGCCGGCGGTGCTGCTGGTCACCCATGACGTCGACGAGGCGATCACACTGGCCGACCGTGTCCTCGTCATGCGGGCCGGGGAGATCGCAGCCGAGCACCGCATCCATCTCAAAGGTGCCCGTAGCCGGGCGGACGGCGACTTCCTGGCACTGCGTGAGGCTCTGCTGGCCGAGCTCGGAGTGCTCCCCGAACCCGGCGCGCTCGCGGCAGCCGTCACGTGACCGGCGTCCACGCACCCACCGGTACGGACGCGGGATCCCGCGCCGATACCGGGAAACGCGGGGACACCGGGGG
>NZ_CAAAFT010000178.1:4898-7005 GCF_900634765.1 Candidatus Protofrankia californiensis
CGCCGCGGCTGGCTGGAGGACGGCCCAGGCCCCGACAGCCGCCGCGGCGACGACTCGTTCGTCGAACTGCCCTGGCCGCAGGTACTGGATCTGGTAGCCGCCGAGCTCGAGCGGGTGCGTGCGCGGCACGGCAACACCGCGATCTTCGGTGGGTCCTACGGCTGGTCCAGCGCGGGGCGCTTCCACCACGCGCAGAGCCAGCTGCACCGGTTCCTCGGCCTCATCGGCGGGTTCACCCGGTCGGTCAACAGTTACAGCCTGGGTGCGGCACATGTCATCCTGCCGCACATCCTCGGCCGGCCCGGGGAGTTCGCGGCGTTGCGGGAGGGGACGTCCTGGCCGGTGATCGCCGAGCACACCGACCTGCTGGTCGCCTTCGGCGGTGTGCGTGCGTCCAACCTGTGGGTCACCCCTGGCGGGCGGGCCCGGCACACCGCCCGTCATCATCTGCTGGCCGCGGCCGGGCGGGGCATGCGGGTGGTGTCGCTGAGCCCGATCCGGGACGACATCCCGGCCGAGGTGGGGGCGTCCTGGCTGCCGCTGGTGCCCGGCAGCGACGTCGCGGTCATGCTCGCGCTCTGCCATGTTCTGCTCACCGAGGGGCTGGCCGACCGGGCGTTCCTCGACCGCTACACCGTTGGCGCGGACCGGTTCGAGCAGTATGTGCTCGGCCGTACCGACGGGCAGCCCAAGGACCCGTCCTGGGCGGCGCGGATCAGTGGGCTGGACGCGGACGACCTGCGCACCCTCGCCCGCCGGATGGCGGGAGCACGCACGCTGGTCACGGTCGGCTGGTCCCTGCAGCGCATTGAACACGGGGAGCAGCCGCTGTGGGCCGTCATCGCCCTGGCCGCGCTGCTCGGGCAGATCGGCCTGCCCGGCGCGGGCTTCGGGCTCGGCTACGGCTCCATGGGTGACGTCGGCGGCGGCCTGCTGCGCTACGGGCTGCCCACGTTCAGCCAGGGCCACAACCCGGTCAGGGCGTTCATCCCCGTGGCCCGGATCGCCGACCTGCTGTTGCGGCCCGGTAAGCGGTTCGACTACGACGGCGGCGTCCACACCTACCCCGACATCCGGCTCGTCCACTGGGCCGGCGGCAACCCGTTCCACCACCACCAGGATCTGACCCGCCTCCGCCGGGCGCTCACCCGCCCGGACACGATCATCGTGCACGAGCCGTACTGGACGGCGACCGCCCGCCACGCCGACATCGTCCTGCCGGTCACCACATCGCTGGAACGCGACGACATCGGTGCCGGACGCGGTGACAGCCACCTCTCGGCGATGCGTCGCGTGCTGGCGCCGTTCGGCGAATCCCGCGACGAGTACGACATCCTCACCGGCCTCGCCCGCCGGCTCGAGGTGGAGCGGGAGTTCACCGAGGGCCGTACGTCGCGGCAGTGGCTGGTCCACCTGTACGAGCGGTGGCGGGCCACGATGCTCGCGGCAGGGCGGGACATCCCGGGTTTCGACGAGTTCTGGTCGGACGGCTCGGACGGCGAGGTGGCGCTTCCTGACCGTCACGACCGCGTCGTGCTGTTCGAGGACTTCCGCGCCGACCCCGGCAAGGCGCGCCTGTCCACCCCCAGCGGACGTATCGAGATCTTCTCTGCCACGGTGGAGGGCTTCGGCTACGACGACTGCCCCGGGCATCCGACCTGGCTGGAGCCGGCCGAATGGCTCGGTGCACCGGCCGCGGCCCGCTTCCCCCTGCACCTGATCGCGAACCAACCGGCAACCCGGCTGCACGGCCAGCTCGACATGGGCGCGCACAGCCAGGCATCCAAGATTGCCGGTCGCGAGCCGCTGCGGATGCACCCGTCGGACGCGGACGCGCGCGGCCTGCGTGACGGTGATGTCGTGCGGGTGCGCAACGACCGGGGAAGCTGCCTCGCCGGGGTGGTACGCACGGATGCGCTACGCCCGGGGGTGGTGCAGATGTCCACCGGGGCCTGGTTCGACTACTCCGCCCCCGCCGTGGCGACCTGCGTGCACGGCAATCCCAACGCGCTGACGGCGGACCGGGGAACCTCCCGGCTCGCCCAGGGTTGCACCGGCCAGCACGCCCTCGTCGAGGTCGAACGGCTCGCCACGGACGCCCCGCCCG
>NZ_CAAAFT010000179.1:0-3485 GCF_900634765.1 Candidatus Protofrankia californiensis
GGGTTGCACCGGCCAGCACGCCCTCGTCGAGGTCGAACGGCTCGCCACGGACGCCCCGCCCGTCCGCGCCTTCGACCCCCCGGAGATGGTCGACGCGCCGGCCGCCCCCTGACCCGATTTCCGGCTGCGCTTCCTTCAACCGCCGACGCGCCCTCACCCACCCATCGGCAAGACCAAGGAAGCAAGGAAGCAAGGAAAGGCGATGGAGACGGCGCCTCAGAAATAGGCAGGTTAAAGCGCAAGCTGAGGGACAATTGTGCCCCGCGACCCAAAGCGTTGTCGCGGGGCACAATTGCAGGCTGAGGACGGCAGCTATGCCCTGGGCAACTCCCGATACTTGCTGAGCACGTCCTTCACAGCGTCCGTCACCGGCAGTTCCTCGTTGATCGGCGTCCAGACGAAGGCGTCGTGCTCTTGCATCTCGACCGGCTCCGGGCTGGCCACGTCTACGGCGAAGTTGAACTGTCGACTCTTCTTGCCGCTGCCCGACGTGTAATCGAAACTACCGAGGTAGTCGCGGATAGCGGCCACGTCCAGACCGGTTTCTTCTTTGACTTCCCGAATGAGCGCCGTGTCCAGTGCTTCGCCCGGTTCAACTTTTCCGCTGGGCAGCTCGAAAATACCGCCCATAAAGTCATCCTCGGGGCGCTGAAGGAGCAGCACCTTGCCGCCATTCTGGACGACCGCACCGACGACGAGTTGCTGAACTCCGTCACGCTCGGATTCGGTCGTGAGTTGCTGGAGAAGGGAAGCGCGTTCCATATTCTTATCCTAGCAGGTCGCCGTAATGCTCGGTTACTTTGCGGAATGCCTCGATGTAGCTGTCGACCAGGGGCATATCCTCCTCTCGGTGCCATACCGGCAGCTTGAGCGTGTTGTTATGGACCATTTCGGCGCGCGGGAAATCCCCGGGCCGGTAGGAGAACTTGCCTTCCAGCTCGGGAAACAAAGGCCCCGGCTCCTGGAACAGCGGCAGGAGGTTGAGCGGAGAGGTTGAGCCGGGCCGGTCCAGCTCGCGGCATCCTTCGACCTGGAGAGCGTTGTAGAAGCGCTCGACCGGCAGGCCGCCCAACTCGTCGCTGCGGTACTGGAGGATCAAGCCGTACCACGACGAGCGCCGGTCCGTTCCGAGCTGTGGTGCCGCGATGCCCGGCAGGTCGTCCAGATGCTCACAGAGGTGAGTGGCGATACGCTCCCGTCCGGCAAGGTGTTCGTCCAGGTGCCCGAGCTGGTCAAGCGCGATGCTTGCGGCCAGTGGGTGAATGCGGTGCTTGAGGCCCATGCCGGTGACTGCATAACGGTACAGCCGATGCTCGGGAGGCAGCTCGTTGCGGCACCGTTTATTGTACTGACCGTGCAGGAGCGCGAGATGGTAGGTGTCGTCATCGTCGGTTAGCAAGCAGCCGCCTTCGCCCGCCGAAAGCGGCTTGGGGCCGTTCATGCTGAAGGCTGCCGCCTGCCCGAACGTACCTGCCTTGCGCCCATTGACCGTCGCCCCGTGGGCGTGGGAGGCGTCCTCCAGCAGCCGAATGTCATGCTCGTCCGCAAGCCCGCGCAGAGCGCTCACATCCGCCGGCGTGCCCCACATGTGCGTGACCACGATGGCGTAGGTCCGCTCCGTGATGCGTCGGGCTACGTCCTCAGGGTCGAGGTTGCCGTCAGCGTCGCAGTCGGCCAGCACTGGCACCGCGCCGAGATGTAGCAACGGCGTCACCGTGGCGAAGAAGGTATAGGCCGGAACGATGATCTCGTCGCCTGCTCTGACTCGGCACGCCGCGTACATCGAATGCAGAGCGGCCGTCCCCGAGCTGGTGAGGACGGCGTGGCGCACACCGAAATAGTCGCGGAGGGCGTCTTCCAGCTGCGCAATGACGCCCGAACGGTCGTAGATCGAGATGCTCTCGTTAAGCTGGCCGAGCACAGCCTTTACGGTTTGATCTGTGAGGGGCGGCCACGAGAAGTGTGCAGTGTCCTCGGTGATGACGGGTTTCCCGCCGAGCAGGGCGAGCGCTGATGTCACAGCAGTTCCTTCGGATTGATGTAAGCGTGGGTGCGTGCGGACTCGTAGCAAGCCGTGATGAAACTCATGTGTGCCAGATTCTCTTTCGGTCCGCTGGCGTTCGGGCGCATACCTTCAATTGCCCGGCAGAAGTAGTCGATCTGTCCGACTGCCGCGGACGGCCACGCCTGTTCCCGCGACAGCGCCTCGATGACTTCCCCGCCGTTGGTCATGCGGCGAATTCGGCCGCGCTCCAAGTAAACCATGCCCTTTGAACCAGCCAAGCGAATTTGCTCGGTCTTGGGGCCGATGAACCGGGAGAGCAGCAGCGAGCCGTATAGGCCGCTGTTATAGGCGAAATGAATGAGCGCCGTGTCTTCAGCGTCGTATTCTCGGTCCGGCCGGGCGCTGACGGAAACGTCAGCCAGTACACGGTCAGGCAGGCCGAAGTACCACAAAATCATGTCGATCAGGTGGTAGCCCATGTCGATGATGCAGCCGCCTCCGGCCTTGGAGGTCAAACCGCGCCAGCCTTCGGACGGGTCATCAATATGTAGTGTGTATTGCGCGTCCACTACGAACGGTGTGCCGATCTGGTCGGCCAGTTGCGTGAAGCTTGTATAGATAGGATTGAAGCGCCGTTGCAGCGTCACCATAAGCTGAATACCGCTCCGCTCGCAGATATCCACGAGCGCTTGCGCTTCCTGCATATTGGTGGCGAACGGCTTCTCTTTGAGCACATGCACGTTGTGCTCGGCCGCCGTCTCGATAACCATCCGGCCGACATGGTGTGGTACGCAGACCACGACGAGGTCAAGGTGCTCAGCCTTGAACATCTCGCGAAAGTCGGTGTAGCCCTGCACGCGGTGTTGATACTGCTGCTCGCGCACGATCTCGGGGTTCTCGTCGCACACGGCCACGAGTTTCGCCCCGTCCGAGGCGTGCAGGCCAGGAATGTGGTCTTCGAGTGCCTGCTTGCCCAGGCCCACGACACCCGCTCGAAGCTTCACGCGATGCTCCCGAGGAGTAGCAATTGCCCGCCACGACGACTTGATATCCGTTGTCATGTCACGACGCACCTTCAGGTCTCATCCTGCCGAGCCGTTTCCGGATCATTTCAGCGACTTCCTGTACTCCCTTCATTCCAGCATCCGAGTGAAATGGGTTGCCGGTTCGTCGGGCAGGGATCGGGGTCAGGGTGGACAATCAAGACGTCCATGCTCCACATGTCACTTCCCCTTTAACGGTCGTCTCCGGAGGTAGGCGTCGGAGCGGGGGCGTCGTTGCCGATCATCCGCGCAGGGCCGTAATCTGCACTCAACCGGACGTGGCCAAGCAGATCCACGGCGGTAACGGCGCTAAAATGGGGCTTTTCTGACGCATACGGGCCGCTGACCTGCGGAAACGGCGGTCATGACGCGCACGCACTGAAGAGCCGGAGGCGAGGCATGGCGGCGAAGCGGCAACGCCTTGCGGCACGCCGCAA
>NZ_CAAAFT010000180.1:0-4291 GCF_900634765.1 Candidatus Protofrankia californiensis
GGCCCGTGGTCTCGTAGTCGTAGACATCACCGACCGCGCGGCCGTGGTGTCCGGCCTGAAGACGGAGCAGCCGCGCTACTACCTGCAACACGCGCTCGGCTTCCAAGTTCATGACGTGCGTCATCCGCACCATGAGCGTCGGCATGGTCGAGCCGACATCGGATGGAAGGACGGGCAACAAGGTGACTGACTGGACGAGCCTCAGCTACGTAGTCGTGGACGTGGAGGGCAACGGCCAGCAGCCGCCCGACCCGGTTGAGCTGGCCGCCGTGCCGATCGTCGCTGGTGTCGTCGCGGAGCCGGTGAGCTGGCTGGTTCGCCCGGACGAGCCGATCAAGCACTTCGCCACCCGCATTCACGGCCTGACCAACAAGGACGTGGCCGACTGCCCGTCGTTCACGGACATCAAGGTTGACGTGTTGCTGGCTTTGTCGCACCCGGCTTTGGTCGCCCACAACGCGCACGTTGACCTTAGCGTGCTTCAGCGCAAGCTCACAGGCTGGGAACCGCCCGAGGTTTTCGACACACTCAAGCTCGCCCGTCGCTTGATGCCGGGTCAGGACAGCTACAGACTGGGCAGTTTGGTCGAGACGTTCAAGCTGGCCGAGGGCCTGCCGGAAGACCTTTCACCGCACCGCGCGACGTATGACGCGCTGGTGGCGGCCCGGCTGTTCGTGTCGCTCGCCACCAAGGCGGCGACGCTGGAAGAGCTGCGAGGCGAGTCACCAGGAGGGGGCGACGATGAAGCTCCGGCCCTTTTCTGATCACCAGCGCGGCTTGTTCGTCAGCGTTGACGGGCCGAGCGGCGCCGGGAAATCGACCATCGTTCACCACCTGGCGCAACTGCTCGTCGCCGCTGGCGAAGATGTACACGTGACGGCCGAGCCGTCCAGCGGCCCTATCGGGGCGTTGTGTCGCGAGATGACCGAGACGACCACCGGTCACGCTCTCGCCTGCCTGTACGCGGCTGACCGCTACCACCACCTTGAGGCGGAAGTCCGGCCGAACACCGAGGCCGGCCGAGTGGTGCTTTCCGACCGCTACATCCCTTCAGGTCTGGTGATGCAGCGCTTCGACGGCATCGACCCAGTGTTCCTCTGGCGGCTGAACGCCGAAGCTGATCGGCCCGACCTCGCCGTGATCCTCGAAGCCGACCCCGAGGTCATCTCGGAGCGCCTTCACGAGCGCGGGCCACACAATCGCTTCCAGCTCTCTCCTGGCAGCAGTCACGCCGAGGTTCACTTCTACCGGCAGGCCACCGAGCGGCTGATCCAGGCTGGTTTCGATGTGCTGCGGGTGGACTGCAACCAACGGCCACCGGAGCAGTCCGCGGCCTTCATCCGCGACCGGCTGATCAGCTTCTTCGCCCCGGGCAAGGAGTAAGCGGGCATGGTCGAGACGGTCGCCGGCGAGCGCCTGACGTCCGAGATCGAACAGCTCATCGCTCTGGCCTCCCGCGTCATAAACGAGCACACCAACGATCACGATCTGTGGAGCGACGATCCGACTTCTTGTGTTGCTAGTCAGTACTGTGTAGTGCCGTCCTCACGTCCATGAGAGTGATCCGAGATTGGGAGTGGCTCTGCCAGAACCATCCGAAGAGCCTCCGCGGGATTGTCCGTCTCGCCATGCACGACGAACCCTTGCTCTGCCTCCAGACGGAGATCCGCAGCGCCGTACATGTAGATCCCGAGATCGACACGCACCGCCCGGCGGTACCGTCCGGCCACGCGCGGGTTACCGGTGACGTCTTGGCCGTCCTGGTCATACAGCCGGTAGACCATGCCGCTCTCGGGCTCGATCCGCCACCCAGGCGCGGCTGCTATCAGCGCCGCACGCTGGATTACCGGCCGCATAGCCAGCGCGAGCGCATGCCGGGCCGAGTCCGCACGTACATCCCGCGCAGCGGCCACAAGCCTGTCAACGCTGGTCATGGACGCCATCCCAAGCACCTGACGGGTGGCGTCACGGCCATGACGGGCAGCAGCCTCCGCTACGGGTAGTGCCCGGTAGTCCCTGGCCGCGCCGAGCCACATGTGAGGATCGGCGACCTCGTAAAGAGCACGTAACCCATCGTCGCCAAGCGGGGCGTCCAGCGCAGCCCATCGGCCCATGTCGATATCATCCATTCTATACACAATACACCAGTGTGTATGAAAAATAAATAAACCTCTGCCATTGCAGCAGGAATCAATACTGGGCCGTTCTGTGCAGCAGAATGGAACTCCAGAGGGAAGAGAGGTGAACGAAATGGCAAACAAATGCCGGGTTCGAGTACAGATGATCGTTCAGGATGTCTACAATCCGAAGTGTATCTGCGGACGGAAAATCTTCTCCTAATTTGATCCTCCCACACCCGTGGGGGTGGATCCGGAACGTCGGCAGCGGCTGGCCGAGCCGCTATCGCCGATCCCACCCCCGTTGGGATGATCCGACCCTGCATAGCCTGGGCGTGCCGACGGGCTCAGGTTGAGAGGAGCGCCGGGTGCCCCGGATGACCAACTCTGGCAACCGCTTGATGTGATGATCGAGGGCATGAGCGTCAGAGAATAGAGCACGAGTCTAGCCGTTGCCGGCCTGACGCAACTCCTCGCCTTCCAGTCGATAAAATACCTTGCCCTCGAACATTTGAGCACCCAGCTCAGCATAGAAGCGTTGCGCGTCCTCGTTGGTGGTTTCGGTCTGCCATTCCACGCGGCTACAGTCGTGCTTCACGGCGACCTCGAAGAGCGTTTGCATGAGTTGCGTGCCAACGCCGGTACGGCGGGCGGCTTCGATCACGTAGAGTTCCTTGAGGAATAGCGACCTTGTGAGGCCGACGGCAGGCCACAGGAACGAGTACGCCGCGAAACCGACGAGCTGATCCCCGTCCCAAGCGAGCAGCGCAAACGCGGAAGGTGCGTCGCTGAAGATGGCCTCGTTGATCTGCCGGATGCGGAGGTCGAGCGACTCTACCTCGATCGCCCCGTAGAAGCGGTCCATCTCCTCGGCCAGCGCTGCAATTGCTTCGACGTGGGCCGGCTCGGCGGGAGTCACGACAGTCACGAGCCTGCTACCTCTTTCCGGTCAGTGGTGAGCATCAGCAGGTCGCGAAGTTCGTTCGCCGCTGGAAGTGTCTGCTGCTGTTCGGGTAAGACATTCAATATTTCGTACCCGCGCAGCGTGATAATGCCTCGACGCTGAGGATCGGTGAGATTGGTTAGCGTCTCGGTTGCGTATGTGAGAGCATCCGAGGTATCGCCGTTATAGGTGAGACAACTTGCCCGGTCGAGCCGAGTCATGGCCCAGTCCGTGTAGTCGCCGGGCATACACAGCTCTAGCGCCCGATCTTGGGCGATGAATGCGGCTTTGACGTCACACAGGTGTGTATAGGCGTTGCCCGCATGGAAGCGGAGCTGCGCTTCGTTGTAGCCAAATGCCGATGGTGTGAGCGCCTCGCCGTCAAGATGCGACAGAATGCCCTCGGCCCGCCCAAGCGCTTCACGGGTTTCCTGGTGACGACCCATCGCCGCATGCGCTCGCGCTTCCAAGGCCGCCGCCAGCGCTGCGCCCACGCACGGCGTAGCGCGCACGACTGCTTGCGCGTGCCGCGCAACATCTACGGCTTCAAGAAGGTCGGCGCTGTAGTAATGGCCGTACGATTCCTGGGCCAATATCCAGGAATGCGTTTCCGGGTCGCCTGCCTCGTCGGCGGCAAGGCGGGCGGTACGCGCCCACCTGCGGAAGGCTGACTGGTCGTCCAGCTTGCAGAATGTCAGGCACATCAGGCCGGACATGTGCGCGGCCACGCGGGTCAACTGGCGTAGGGCAGACGCCGAACGATGGCGGTGTAGCGCCCGCTTCAACTCGGCCAGATCAGCACCCAGGTCGTCCAGGAGCACCCCGGCCGGACGGTCGCGCGTCGCCCGGCCGTAGCGGATGACGGCCCGCTCCCAGTCATCAAGGCTGGCCTCGGCCATCGTCCCTTCGCTGAGCGCGTCGTTCAGTCCTTGCCGTAGCAGCTCGACTTGATGAAGGTCGGGTAGGTTCTTCGCGTCCACGGCGATTACACGGCTGGCCATGTGGGTGTCGGAGACAGCCACAACCTCAGCCGTCACGGCCTCCCGTTCGGAGGCCGGCTCGGGCATCAACAGCTCGCCAAGCTGCTCGATGGACACCTGTAGCGCCCGCGCCAGCTTGGGGCGTATCCACGGCTGCGGGCCGGTCTCGGTCTCGCCACTCTCCCAGCGGACAACAGTTGAACGCTCGACGCCGAGCCGTTCGGCAAGCTGCTCCTGACTGAAGCCGACCG
>NZ_CAAAFT010000180.1:4624-5916 GCF_900634765.1 Candidatus Protofrankia californiensis
GGAGCGATCCCGCTTCCGTGGACAGCGAACTTGAGATTCACTGTCCATAGGGAAGGATGGCGATGGGGTCAACACGGCGGAAGTTTACTCAGGAGTACAAGACCGAGGCTGTAAGATTGGTGTTCGACTCGGGCCGGTCGGCGGCCGAGGTCGCGAAGAGTCTGGGTATCCACGAGGCCACGTTGGGAAACTGGGTGAAGAAAGCGAAGGAAGACGGCGGGGCCGAGGAGCGGTCGCTGTCGCTGTCGGAGCGTGCGGAACTTGAGGAGCTCCGGAAGAAGTACGCGCAGGCGCAGATGGACATCGCTTTCCTAAAAAAAGCGGCGAGCTTCTTCGCGAGCGAGCAGAGGTAAAGTTCGAGTTCATCTCGATTCATGCTCCGAGGAAGCCTGCGTCCGCCGACGGTGTGGACACGTTCCCCGTCGACTACATGTGCCAGAAACTTGACATTTCTCGACAGGGTTACTATGCGTGGAAGAAGCGCGGCCCGTCCCAGCGGGAGAAAGACGACGCCACTTTGTCAACCATGATCCGGGCGATCTTTGATCGTCACGAGGGGCGGTACGGCGTGCGGCGGATCTTCCACGAGCTTCGCCGTCAGGGTGTCGCCGTCGCCTACAAGCGGGTCCAGCGGCTGATGGCCGCGATGGGCCTGGTCAGCGTGCATCCCAGGCCCCGACGGCCGGTGACGACGGTCCAGGCCGCCGAGCCGGCGTGCCTACCCGACCTGGTCGGCCAGGACTTCACCGCGTCCGCACCGAACCGGCTGTGGTTCGGCGATATCACCTATATTCGCTCCTGGGACGGCTGGGTGTACATGGCATCCGTCATCGACGCTTTCTCTCGAAAAGTCGTCGGTTGGGCCGTCGCTGACCACATGCGTACCGAGCTCGTCGTAGAAGCGCTACGTATGGCTGTCACCCGCCGGCAGCCACCCGACGGGGTGATATTCCACGCTGACCGGGGCAGCCAGTACACGAGCCACGATTTCGTCGCATTCTGCCGCGATAACAACGTCCGGAATTCCGTTGGTCGTACCGGTATCTGTTTCGACAATGCCGCCGCGGAATCCTTCTGGGCGACTCTCAAGAAGGAGTTTGTCCACCTCCACCCATTCGACACCGTCGACCGCGTCCGGGTGGGCGTCTTCGAATACGTGGAAGTATATTACAATCGTCAACGGATACACTCCTCGATCGGCTATCTCACGCCCACCGAGTTTGAGGCGGAATTTGACACACGGAGCCTTCGTGCGGCATAGTTAACACTGTCTACGAAAACGGGAACCCTCC
>NZ_CAAAFT010000181.1:0-8711 GCF_900634765.1 Candidatus Protofrankia californiensis
AGCCGTCACCGCCGGCCGGGTCGGGGACGAACACCGGCGACTCGCCGGCGGTGCCGGCGGGGAACGACCACGCCGACTGTTCCGTCATCGTCTCTAGGTCGAGGCAGACCAGCGACGAAGGTATCTCCCGCACGGGCAGTTGCTCGATCGGAACGACACGGTACGGGTGCTTCCGGTACAGCTCGACGATTTCGGTGACCAGCATGTCGGGGTCGCATCCCCAGTACGCCTGCCACAGGTGGCGCCCCCGTTCCAGCGCTGGGGAACGCATGTCCCGCCCGTACAGCAAGGTGGCCCAGTGGCGAGTGGCATCGAGGAACAACCGGCTGTCCTTGACGTCACCGGTACGGCCGTCGATGACGTACCGGCCCACCGGCGACGCGTCGACCGGTGCGGACACGAAACCGTGCAGCCCCTTGGCGACCGCCTCGCCGGTTCCCCAGACCCGGTCGGTGTCCCGGAGCGCGTAGTTGAGGTCCCAGCCGTTGGAATGCGCCAGGTACATCGTCACGTCGTCGCCATCCTGCCGGTAGTCGGCGAAATGGTGGAACGACTCGCGCGGCACCCGGACGTGGGTCACCGGCACGGCGCGGCCTCGCCGTCCGTGGGTGAGGTCACGCTTGGCGACGAGATAGATGTCGGTGAACGGGAGGTGCGGTTTGGTGCGGTTGCGTCCGGCGACGCTACCCGGTTCGGGCTGAAACCCGATCTCGGTGAAGATGACGTAGTCCTCGGTGACCGTCACCTCGTGCACGCCCTGGACCAGGTGCGCCCCGGGGACGTACCAGGTCTCGATCTCGCCGTGGCCATCCCAGCGCACCACCCACAGCGGTCCCTCGACGTCCGTGGTCGAGCTGCCCCGGGGGCGGAGGTTGGTGTTGCACCACCACAGACAGCCCTCGTCGAGGTCCTCGACGGGGTGGGCCGCCGTGCGTACCCCGGGGAACAGGGGGTGCGCGGCGACCTCCGGATATTCGCTGACCCCGCCCAGAAAAGTGGTGAACTCCAGCGTCACCGGATCGAATTCGACCGGCCGTTGGCTGAGGCCGGTGAGCAGCAACCGGTCTCCGAAGAAGTGCGGTGCCACGTTGGTCAGGGCCGGCCGGGCGCCCACCATCAGCCGCGCCAACTCGGCCGGCGCCAAGGTCCGGGCCAGACCGGCCAGGATCGCCAGGTCCGGGGTGACCACCCGCGTCGTGCGCCAGTGTCTGGTGGCCAGGTCGACGTACGTGAGAATGCCTGGTCCGGCGAACATGAAGTCGATGGTGGTCGGCTGAGCCGGGCCGATGAGGAAGGCGTGGCCGGCTAACCCGTCCGGCCATCGACCCGCGGTCACGGTCAGCTCGACGTCGTATTCCGCGCTCGGCTCGAGAGCATGGTGAAGTGCGTGTCCCATTCCACTTTCCTCATCGGTGTAGCGGCGGCCTGGCGGCGCGGAAGCGGACGAGGAGGCCAGCCGGGTCGAAGAGCTCCTTCGGAATTCAACTCACCGCCGTGTCCGTGTCATCACCGAGGTGCTCGGGACGTCCATTCCATAGCACCTGATCCACGGGGACGATAACGGTGACAATCGATATCTTTCACGATTGACGCCCTTCACGGTTGCGCGATCGACGCCTTTCACGGAGGCAGCTATCTCGGCTTCACCCCTCTTCCAGCGCCCGTTTGATCGTATCCAGATAGTGGATGTCGGCGCTCTCGTCGGTCCACGCGTCCCGGTAGCGAAGCGGGATCGAGGCTCCGCCCGAGTAGCGCACGTCCACAGTGCGGCCGAACACGGTGCAATCGCCGTCCGCGAGAAAGGTGTAGGTGATGCCGACGTGAACCCTTCCGTCGGCGGGGTCAGAGGTCAGGGACGGGTCCGCCTCGATTCGCCAGAGCCACTCCGCCTCACTGGTATCGACGGTTGCGGCGGTCCACTCGAGTTCCACGATCTCTCCGCCGACCTCGACGACTTCTGTCCACCTCGCACCTGCCGGCGCCGGGCGGTGGACGTCACCCCGAACCGCTTTGGCCACGGGATGCGCCCCCACCCAGTTGGCCGGGGTCGTCACATAGTCCCACACTTCCACGGGCGATCGTGCGATGCGGGTGCTGGCGTAGGTCGTGATACTCAGCATTTCGTCCTCTCCAGCCTACCCAGGAAGGACATGCTTCCGGACGGGAGTCAAAACGGCTCCTTCGTCTCGGCCGCCAAGGGAGCGAACGGGGCCGACCGGTCCAGGATAGATGGAAGGAATTTCGTCGGGGTAGTCCCCGTCAGCAATCATTTCTCATGCTTATGGACTGATCGCAGATGACAATAGACGAGTAAGTCCGAAGTCCGGGTCAAGGTGCGGACATGCGGAGAGGGTACCCAAGATCGGTGTGTGACGACAGACCTGGACACCCTCCTGACCGCACTGTACGTACAAATCGATGATCGGATCGCACGGACCGGTGGGACCCGGTGGCTGGGCAGACCGCCACGGCTGACCGACTCCGAACTCGTCTGCCTCGCCGTCGCACAGGCCCTGCTCGGCCATCGCTCGGAAGCCCGGTGGCTGCGCTACGCGCGTAAGAACCTGGCCGGGAGGGTGTCGAGTACGTAGCGGAGGTTGTGCAGCGACGCGGGCAATGGCACCGGTGTCTGCAGGAACTCCCTGCCGGTCGGCCGCAGGCCGGTGACGAACATCCAGTAGATCGGGAAGACGCTGAACAGGGCGATGACGACCAGCACCAGGTGCGCGACCACCTTCGACGTGGGCGGGCGTCGCCATCGGCGGTGGTCGCCCCGGGGTGGCGGGTCGCCGGTCGGCGGGGTGGTCGGCGTCGTCGACGGTGGTCGGTAGTGGTTCGAGCACGAGCACGTGACTCCTCCTCAGGAGTCGTAGAAGCTGAGACGTTCCATCAGCCAGAGGCAGCCGAGGGCGATGACGCTGAAGGCTGCGAAGAAGAGCACACCCGCGGCCGACGAAAGGCCGGCGAGTCGCTAGATCGTTGCTCTTCGTACACCACGTCGGTGGACTCCGCTACGGGCCGCCGCTGGCCTGCCCGGGAACCTCTTCGTCAGCGACCCCGAACCGGTCGAACGGGTCGACCCAGGTGATGACCACGGCGGCCCCGGGCACGACGGAGCGTCGGGGTAGCCTCGGTACATACAGGACACCAACCGGCACGTATTCGCATCTGATGGAACTGGCGCAGGGACTGGACCGGCAGGCGAGCGGGCGAACTCTCATCGACGCCAACCTGAGCCGTGCCGACCTGTTCGGGGCCCGGCTGACCAGGGCGACCCCTCTGATCAGGAAACTGTTCGGCGTCCCTCTGCGACGGGTGAGATGACATGGGCCCAAACGCCTGTCATGGGACACGAGAACATTCCCGATCAGGAAGAGTTGAGGCTCGGCCACGAGAGAAGCTTTTGGGGATGGGCGTTCCGGTAGGGCAGAGTGCGACTATGGGCATCGACCGTGTGACGCTGCGGCCACTCGGCGAGGAGCTGCTGCAGGCTCTGCTGGCTGCGGCCGTCGCCGATGCCGACCCGCGGGAAGTAATGCCACCGGTCGAAGGACCATCCGGATGGACCGCACTCCGCCGGCAGGCGTTCCTACGGTTCCACCGGCTGCGTTCGCTGTCCGACGAGCCCGTCGAGACCACCTACGCCATCGTCGTCAGGGAAACGGTAGTGGGAGCCGCTCGTCTCGCCCCGCACAAGGAGACCGACACGGTCGAGGCAGGCGTGTGGATCGGACGCTCACTCCGCGGCTGCGGAGTAGGCGCCGCGGTACTTCGGCACCTACTGGAGGCCGCCCGGGCCGACGGCGCCCAGCGTCTCGTCGCGAGCACGCACATCGACAACATTCCCGCCCAGCGTCTGCTCACCGCGGCAGGCGGCGACCTGTCACAACACGACGCCACCACCGTTATCGCATGGGTGCCCCTCCAATCGCCCTGGGGTAGTCCCAGTTGAGGAACCCCTACCGGCACACCTAACGATGTCGGCGGCCGCGGGTCGCGGCGTCCGGAGGTCGGGGCGCGCCGGTCGGGCAGGAAGACCGGCCTGTGGTGCGGCCGGCCAACAGGCGGAGCAGCGGGCGGTGCCGGTCTGCCGGTGCACGTATTCGATCGCGCCGTCCTTGGGCACGACGCGGGCCGGCCTGTCGTTGCATCCGGCTTTCAGGTTGTCGCTGTGAGAAGTCCACCCATGGTGAGGTCCACGAGCCGGTCGGCCTGTTCCTTGGACATCTGCTCGGAGATCCAGGCGGCGGCGTTCATCAACGCGAAGATGTCGGTGCCCGTGGCGTCCTGGCGGAGGGCGCCGGCCTCGCGGGCCTTGACGATCAGTCGGTCGCCGATGTCGGTCATCTGGACGCATGATTGGTGGAGCTCGGAGGCCTGGTCGTCAACGCCCTCGGCCAGCATGGCGGCAAGTCCCTGGTAGGCGGCGGCGTGTTCGATGACTGCACGCACCCACGCGGTGAGCGCCACCGCTGCCGAAGGATGGGCGAGCAGTTCCTCGCCGCGGTCGAACACTGTGTTGTTGCGCTGGCGCAACAGCGCGCCGATGAGGGAGCGACGGGTGGGGAAGTGCGCATAGAGCGTGCCGATCGCCACGCCGGCCCGGCGGGCGATGCCCTCCAGCGAGGCGTTCGTTCCCTGCTCGCGGAACGCCGCGTCGGCCTCGACCAAAAGCCGGTCGTGGTTACGCTGCGCGTCGGCGCGCAGGCGTCGCCGGGAATCGGTCATCGGCCCTCCTTGCTAATCGAGGCATCCTCAGGATAGTTTTCCTGAGGCTCACTCAGATTATCGGGTGGGCCCTACCCTACCGCCAGGAGGTAAAAGTGATCTTGGTGACCGGTGCCACCGGCTCCATCGGAAGACCCCTCGTGCGCCGGCTCCAGAAGGACGGCGCCGCGTTCAAGGCGCTGGTCCGCGACGAGGCCAAGGGCCGCGTGCTGGGCTGCGACTTCGCCGTCGGCGACTTCGACGACCCTGGATCGATCGTTGCGGCCCTGGAAGGGGTCGACCGCCTGTTCCTCAACGGCGCCGGTGCGCACCCGGTGGAGGGGGAACAGCCGATGATCCGCCAGCAGAAGGCGGTCATCGATGCGGCGAGGAAGGCCGGCGTCGCAAGGATCGTGAAGGTGTCGGTCTGGCACGCCCACGAGGGCGGACGGCTCGCCGAAGGCGCACACTGGCAGATCGAGCAGTACCTGAAGGCATCGGGCCTTGGCTGGTCACTCCTGCAGCCGAGCAGCTTCATGCAGAACTTCATCACCGGGGCCGGTTCCTTCACCGTCGGCGGGGACCTGGTCGGCTCCTACGCGGATGCTCCGGTCTCCTACATCGACTGTGAGGACATCGCAGCCTGCGCTGCCACGCTGCTGACAGGCCCGTACGGCAACGGCGAGATATTCGTCCTCACCGGACCGCAGGCCCTCACCCACGCTCAGATCGCCGACAAGCTCTCCGCCGCGCTGGGGCGGACCGTGCGCTATGTGGATCTGCCCTCGGAGGAATTGGCCGCCACCTTGAAATCTCAGGGCCTGCCACCCCGATTCGCCGAAGATGTCGCCATCCTTCTCAAGGAGGTGGCGAGCGGCTCTCTGGCCACGACGACATCGGCGGTCCAAGATCTCACAGGCCGCCCTGCGCGCACCTTCGAGGACTTCCTGGCCGCCAATCACCAGGACCTGCAGGCCCTCCTAGCATCATCGCCCCACTAATCGGACGATCCGCTGGAGTCGGCGCAGCAACCCAGGAGGTAGATGTCCAGAGCGTTGTGGAAGATGACGCAGTTGGCCGGCAGGGTGTTGAAATTGATCATCTTTTCCCGCTCGACCGTTCGACCGTTCGACAAGGAAGCTGCCATCAGCCGCAATCCAAGCGGCCGGATACCTGGTGACGGCACGGCGGAATATCCATTCCACCAACTTCGGATCTAGTATCTGGAGGCACATCCGAAGATTTTTTGTCGGTTCGGCTCCCTGCCAGTCGCTACAGGGTGACAAGGCACATTGGTAGACAGACTGGGAGGAAGTACCTCTGATGACTGGTCAGCCGAGCCAGCGCGATCACAGCGTCGTTCTCGTCCGCGACCATCCCAACAGCTATGGGTCACCGGTTTTACGCGCCCTATGATCATCCCGCCGGATTATCGTGTTGATCGCTGGTCTTTGGTGGTGCGTGTAGGAGGTCCTGTGGCGCTCGGCGACGGCATGCTCCCGGATGATCCCCTGGTTCCGCCTGCGAGCAGGTTGCCGCTGTACCCACCGGGTGGCCGCGTGGCACCGAACCGGGAACCACCCGGACCGCCGCGGACCCGCCCCTTCGGGATGGGATATGCAATATCCGCGTCGGTTGTCGAGGCGGCAGGGGACAAGGACGGGAAGCATTCCCGCAAACCCACGCGGAAGACGGTGACCAAAGCAACGCACGAAACTGTCACACGCGACGGTGCCGGTGAAGGATACGAACCCGACAGTTACACCGAAGTCGTCTATGACTGATCCACGAGACTGCGTTGTTCTGGTCGTCACCGCTCCGAACGACGCAACCGCCGACCTCGTCGTCGACGCGCTGGAAAGAAGGTCTGTAGCAGTATTTCGGTTCGATATCGCCGAGTTCCCGCAGTCGCTGGAAATCGGCGTGTCGCTGGAAGAGAGGTGGAGGGGATACCTCCAACGCGGCGCGCATGCTGTGGATCTGGGCCAGGTGGGCGGCATCTACTATCGCCGGCCGGGGCCGTTCACACTGCCGGAGACGCTCACAGCAGCCGAACGGCGGTTCGCCGCCGCAGAAGCCCGGTACGGTTTCGGCGGCGTGCTGATATCCCTGCCGGGCCCGTGGGTCAACCATCCGTCACGTATCAGCCTGGCGGAGTATAAGCCTCTGCAGCTGCAGACCGCGGCACGCAGTGGGCTGCGTACCCCGCGCACCTTGATAAGCAATTCGGCGGTCCATACGGCGAAGTTCGCCGCCTCGTTGGACGGACCCATGGTGTACAAGCCGCTGAGCACTGGAGTCGTCGCCGAGGACGGGCAGGTCCGGCTCATCTACACCACGGTGGTGGATTCTGCTGCCCTGGACGAGGGGCCGGTGGCCTCGACCGCACACCTGTTCCAGGAGTGGATACCGAAGGCCCATGACGTCCGGCTGACCGCAGTCGGCAACCGGTGTTTCTCCGTGGCGATACACGCGGATTCCGCTGCCGCGCACACGGACTGGCGCGCGGACTACGACTCCCTGACATACCAGGCGATCGACACGCCGACCGATGTCCAGGATGGCGTCCGGTGTTACCTCGACCAGTTCGGGCTGATGTTCGGCGCTTTCGACTTCACCGTGACTCCGACCGGTGACTGGTATTTCCTGGAATGCAATCCGAACGGTCAATGGAGCTGGCTCGAGGAGATCACCGGCCTGCCGGTCGCAGGCGCCATCGCGGACGCTCTCACCGGAGCGGGGCATAACGGATGACCCGAGTGTTCCAGGAGACCCCGACCGATCGCGACGTGGCGGCCGACGCGGTGCCGGACTGGCCACGGCGGGCCCGTGACCTGGCCGATGCCGTGGCGGCGGTCGTCCCGGATCCGGACCGGCAGTGGTTGGATGCGGTGCGCGCCGTACCCCGCCATGTTCTCGTCCCGCGTTTCTGCCCGTGGCAGGGATCCGCCGGCCCATGCCCGCCCAAGGATGTCCTCGTCGACGGCGCCGACCCGGCTCAGCGGGACCGCTGGCTGGCCGCGGTGTACGCCGACGAGACCCTGGTCACCCAGATCACCCGTGTCCAGCTACCCGACGATGTCGGCGGTGGGACGCTGTGCCGGCCCACGAGCTCCTCCACGCTGCCGAGTCTGCTGGTCCGGATGCTCACCGACCTCGACGTGGCCGCCGGCATGCGCGTCCTGGAGATCGGTACCGGCACCGGCTACACCGCCGCGCTGCTGTGCGCCCGCCTCGGCGACCGCGCCATCGCCAGCATCGACCTGCACCCCGGCCTCATCGACGCCGCCCGGCGACGGCTCGCCGCGATCGGCTACCACCCAGCCCTGGCGACCGGTGACGGCGCCGACGGCATGCCCGCCCCCGCCCCCTACGACCGGATCATCACCACCGTCTCCGCCCCACTCGTCCCGACCGCCTGGATCGACCAGCTCCGTCCCGGCGGTCTCCTGCAGGTGGACCTGCGCGGTGACGCCGGCGGCCGGATCGCCCTGCTCAACCACGACCGGCCCGGCGTGCTCTCCGGCCGGTTCGCCGCCCACCCGGGCAACTTCATGCCCATGCGGATAGACCCCGACTATCCACTGCGCGCCGGCCACAACCTCTCCGTGACCATCGACGTGCGCGGCACCCGCCACACACACAGCACCATCGACCTGGCGGCCTTCGACCACCCCGGCTTCCGGCTGGTCCTGCACCTGCGGTTTCCCTCCGCGCGGGGATTCGTCCGCCAACCCGACGGGCACCGACGCGTCCTGGAGGAATCGGACGGTTCCTGGGCCGAGGTCCACCCCGCCAGCACACCCGGCAGTCCTCATCCCGTCCGCTACGCCGGCCCCCGGAATCTGTGGGCCACCGTCGAGGACGCCTACCGCCGGTGGACCCGCGCAGGCCGTCCCGGCCCGGCCCGGCTCGGGCTCACCGTCACGGCGGACCAGCATGAGCTCTGGGTCGACTCCCCGGACACGGTCCTCGCCCATCACCCCACTCCCTGACCCGGCCCT
>NZ_CAAAFT010000181.1:9000-11640 GCF_900634765.1 Candidatus Protofrankia californiensis
CGAGATGATCGCAATGTGCACGTTGGGTCTGCCCAAGAAACGGTGTAACGGACAGCGATGTTCAAGCGTCTCTGCAGGTCACGGCCTTACTCTGGAGATTACCGATCAAGATCCCCTGACACTCCTCTTTCTGGTCCGTCGTGGGCAACGGCATCGGAGCGGTTCTGCTCGTTGTCATCTGCTTCATGGTTATCGGCGCCGTCATCTGGTTCGGCTATCGCTACACCTCGCGCGCTGTGAGGGCAGGCGATCCGGAAGCGATGAAGCGCCAGGCACTCGCGTCGGTCGGGGTCCCGACGTTCCTTCTCAGCCTGCTGGTCGTCGGCATCAGCGGCGTGGCAACGTCGGAGATCGTCTGGCAGTTAGTGCGCCATCAGCCGGCGACCAACGCGAACGGCTACGCCTGGGCGGGATGGTTGGTAGCCATCGCGGCGGCGGCCATCTTCCTCGCCGCTGTGGTACCGCTCGGCCTCCTCTTCAACGCTTGGCTCCCTAGCCTCGTCGATCCTCAGGCTCCTCCCCCTCCCCAATGGGGTTTCGCGGTGGTTGCCGCACAGCTGGCCCCGTGGCGGTCGCCCTACAAGACCCTCAAAGCCTGGTGGTAATAGGTCCACCACACCAGACGCACGAGCATGATCGTCTTGCCGGCTCCCGGCTCGCCGAGCACGACCAGCCGGCCGGTGGGCACCCGGTCGAGCACCTCGACCAGGTCGCCGGCGCCTCCGGCCGGCCCGGCCGGGCCGGCCGCCCACCGCCCCACCGGCGGTGGGGACGGCCACCCGGCACCGCCCGCGGTCGCGAGCCGGACCAGCGCCGCCCAGTCCTCGACCATCCCGGGATCCGCCGGCTGCCAGCGCACCGGCAACGCGTACGGATCGTTGAGCCGGCGCAGCTCCGCCTCGGCCGTCCACTGACGGCGGACCGCGGCCGCGATCTGATCGGCGACCTGCTCCAAGGTCAGGCCGGTAGCTGCGTCGGCCCGGTCGTCCCGGTAGGACGTCCAGGTCAGCCACAGCCCTGCCGGGCCCACGACACCGCCCACCACCCCGACCCAGGCGATCGCCGAATCCGGCCGCAGTAACCAGGCCACCACACCCGTGGCGCCGGTCGACGCGACCAGTAGCAGCAGCGTGATCAGGCCGGTGCGTCGTGTCCGAGATTCCCCCATGCCGTCATCATTGCGACCGGCCCTTCCACCGAACGCATCGATCCCGAGCCAGACATGAAAGATCGTAAAGGTGGGACTGGTCTCGGCGTGACCGCACCACCTACCGCCGGAGAATCAGCGCCACCTACCACACCCAGTTACTCCTATTCGATCACTATCATGCACCCCGGACGAGTACGGCTGACGCCTGTTCAAGTACTGCTCTCGCCCAAGGTGAGAACGCCCGCAACACATGCCTGGTGGTGAGGATCACCACCAGCTGGTCCTGAGGGGTACCGCTCCCTGCCACCCGATCCCACGGACGAATGACGGAAAAATGATCAAAAGCCTTGATCAGACTAACCTGATCAAGGCCTTGACTTGCGGATACGTGTGGACCCTCGAACCCGCCCGGCCGAGCGAAGCTCGGCATCGGGGGGTCCGGGGGGTCGCCCCCCCGGGCAGACATCGCGGCCAACGGCGAAGCTGAACGTAGTTCAGCGAGCACGCCGAGAAAGCCCGTGGAGGTGAGGGGACTCGAACCCCTGGCCTCCTCCGTGCGAGGGAGGCGCTCTACCAGGCTGAGCTACACCCCCTGGAGCTCTTGAAGCTTACAGCAGACCGGACGGGTGTGGCAGACGGCCCCTACTGAGTAGCTTCTACTCCACCGCGGCCTGCATCGGGATCGGCTCACCCACCCGTGCCCTGGGCACCAACAGGGCCGAGCCAAGATCGGTAGCCGGATCCGCCTCGCGCATCAGCCGGGCGAAGAACGTTGCCGCAGCCGCGGGCCGTAGGAGTCCCGCCTCGTGGCCACGCCAGCCGCATTCCTGCCCGCCGTCGAAGACAACCTGGTGATCCGGCGCCTCCCCATGGTCGAACACCATACGGACACTGTTGTGAATATAGCTATTATTCATTGGATTTCCGGTGTGTGTACCATCATCCGTATTCAGGCCGGAGGGAGCTGGGTGCCCGAAGGGCCGGTGTCCGAGCGAGGGGTGGTCCATCGGATAGTTCACCCAGAGCGACAGGCCCTCCTCCGGGACCCACTGCGGATCCCAGAACGGAAGCTGCCACATCGCACGCCCGGGGCGAAACAGCGACAGTTTCACCCGCACTCCGCGACACCGCAGATGGAACCCGAACCCGTCCGGACGCAGTCCGCGCAGTTCCACCGGTACGGCGCAGCTACGAGGGCACAACTGGAATCCCGCGGCCCGCAGGCTCGCAGTCCACTCCTCGAACGTCGGCTCCCGGGGACCGGGATCGCCGGACATCCCGTACCGCTGACCGCGATGGCCATAACTCACTGTGACGCCCCTTTGCGCTCACGTTGGCGATGACAGGCGGCGGAACAAGTAACCGGGAGACGTCCGTGATGCCGGCAGGCCCGGCTCACAGCAACCGCGTCGTATGCTGGAGCACATCGGGCAGGGACGACCATAGAGATCGGATCAGGCCATTATGGCCTGAGTGAGCAGACCTTCCCG
>NZ_CAAAFT010000182.1:0-3894 GCF_900634765.1 Candidatus Protofrankia californiensis
TGGATAGCTCACTCATCTCGTGCGACTTCGTGTCGCACTTCCGCGTACCTGGTAGGTCCGGAGGCTCCCGGCGACTGGTGACCGCGATTGTGGAGCCGTGCTCCGCCTGAGGCCGCTCGGTGCTGACGTCGGCGACTGGGCCGTCGGTCGCACGTACCGTCCACAGATACGCCTGACTCCGCCACAGTCCCGTCCGTGTAGGTGGCGCGCGACGGTTACTCCTCGCCGAGAATCCGTAGACCGTGATGATCCCTGAAGTACGTGTAGTCCTTCAGGTTCAAGGTGGCGAGCGGCAGATTGTAGGTGAGGCAGCAGGCCGCGATCCACATGTCGTTGACCGGGCGAGGCTGTCCGGCCCGGGTGGCGCCCGCGGAGAGTTTGCCCCAGGTGGCGGCGACTGCTTCGTCGCCGGGCAGCACAGGGATTCCGGAGAGCCAGTCGGCGAGTTCCTGACGTCGGCGACTGCCCCAGTCTCGCAGGTCGGTCCACTTGGTGAGCTCACCGAAGGTCACGAACGTGATCAGTGGCCGGCGGCCGATCAGGCGGGTTGCCACGGGTCCACTGAGCCTGCGCTTGTGGCTCAGGGAGGCGACGTCGGTGTCAAGGACGACAGGCTGCACGGCGGCCGACTCAGGCGACGTCGCGACGACGCTCAGCGTAGGTGAAGGCGAGGAACTCGTCGAGCTCCTCGTCGGAATCGAAGGTGTCGGCCGCCAGATCGTCGAGGGACCGGATGGGCTGTGTACCTCTCGCGGCCAGGAGCTCCTCGACGGTGACCGCAGGGCGCAGCGGCGGGTACAGCGGATGGCCGATCTCTGGAGTGCTCATGGACGAGGGCCTCCTCACTGGTGTCTCCGGCTGGCTACGAACTAGAACTAGCATACGGCGGTGAGCAGGTCGCGACCCGTGACCGGCTGTAGTCCGAAGAAACCGTCGCCTTGTCGCACACCGGCAGACACCGGGCCTCCGGCATCTTCGGGGCGTTCAGTCCGCGTCGCCGCACGACTGTCAGATCAGACCTCGGCAAGTGAGTAGGCCTTCAGGACCGCCTCGACGTCACCGGCGAGCTGGGCGCGTTTGCCGAGCACGCCGAGTGGCTCGCGGCCAGGCTGGATCGCCGTTCGACAGTGGGGCTCACGACAGGACCACGCCAAGACGTACATGTCCCTTTCGGGTGGGGGAACCACCACGCCGACGGCCCGCGATCGCGAAGAGTGGCCGTCGTCGACACCGAGGAGGGACCTTCGGCCGTCGCCTGTGCCTGCCACCGCATTCGGTGCGGCGACCGCGGTGGCGGCGGTGACGATCCTGCCTGGTGTCAGCGGGCACATCCTCCGCCGCAGCCGCAGGACCCGCCTGCCACGGTTCGTGCGGCGACCTTGCGGCGCTGGCGCTATCCCAGGAACACCACCGCGAGGATGGCCAGAGCGATCGCGGCGGCGATCAGTGTCTGGTTGACCGCGGCGGCGGCTCCGGCTGTGAGCAGCCCCGCGCCGACCAACGGCGGCAGCGTGCAGAACGCGGCGCAGGCGAGCATCCCAGCGTCGCCGACACGGCGGCCCGGCGCGGTGTCCGGGACCGGTCTGAGACGAAACTGGAGGTGACCGGGCCGATCGTCCAGGAGCTGCTGCTGCGCCACGGGGCCCGCACAATGATCGTGGTGTGCCCGCCGAGCCTGGCGTGGAAGTGGCCGACGAGATGCGCGACAAGTTCGGCCCGGAACTCAGGGTCATCAACGGTGAGCGGCTGCGGGAGGTCCGCCGGGCCTACAGGCTGCACGCGAACCCATTCCTGTTGTTCCCGCGAGTGGTCGTGAGCCTGGCGTGGCTGCCGGGGGTGCGGGCGCAGCCCGCCCCGGTCCGCCAGCGCGTCGGTAGCCGGGATCCAGGTGCCGCGCATCGGACTGTCGGACCGCTCCAGTAGCGTTGGTCGGCTGTCTATCAGGAGGTCAGTCGTGCTGCTGGAGGAACTCAGGCCAGGGCTGCGCGTCGACGGGCTTATCCCCGCCGAGGTCATCACGGTCATTGCCGCGCAATGGCACGGTTCCGACGCGCTCGAACTGACCTACAAGACCATCGCCGGCGGCCTCGGCCAGCAGGTCGTGTTCCGCAAGGACCAGGACAAGCTCAGCGTCGCCCAGGCCGGCAGCCGCGCCTTCGACGCCAACGCCAGCGACTTCAAGCTCGTGGCCGAGGCGCAGCGCATCTCGCTGGCCGGGCTGTTCGACCCGATGCTCGCCGTCGCCACCAGCGACGTGCAGCCCCTCCCGCACCAGATCCGCGCGGTGTACGGCGAACTGCTCCCGCGTACCCCGCTGCGCTTTCTGCTCGCCGACGACCCCGGCGCCGGCAAGACAATCATGGCCGGCCTCTACATCAAGGAGCTGCTGCTGCGCGATGACGTGAAGCAGTGCCTCATCGTCGCGCCCGGCGGGCTCGTGGAGCAGTGGCAGGACGAGCTCTTCTTCAAGTTCGGCCTGCGCTTCGATCTGCTGACCAATCAGCTCATCGACTCCCAGGTCAATCTCAACGTCTTCGAGACCAACCCGCTCCTCATCGCACGGATGGATCAGCTCTCCCGCAACGAGCAGCTCCAGGCCCAGCTCAAGGAGACCGACTGGGATTTGATCGTCGTCGACGAGGCGCACCGCATGGGCGCCCACTACTTCGGCGGCAAGCTGCAGAAGACCAAGCGCTTCCAGCTCGGGGAACTCCTCGGCGAGATCACTCGCCATCTGCTGCTGATGACCGCGACCCCGCACTCGGGCAAGGAGGAGGATTTCCAGCTCTTCCTCACCCTGCTGGACCGTGACCGGTTCGAGGGCAGGCAGAAGAAGACCACGGACACCAGCGGGATCATGCGCCGTATGGTCAAGGAGGACCTGCTCACTTTCGAGGGTAAGAAGCTCTTCCCCGAACGCATCGCCGAGACCGTTCCCTACGAGCTGACCTCGTTGGAGTATGCCCTCTACGAGGACGTCACCCACTACGTCCGCGAGGGGATGAATCGGGCCGATCGACTCGGTGGCAAGCGCAAGAACACCGTCGGTTTCGCCCTCACCGTTCTCCAGCGGCGGCTCGCGTCCAGCCCAGAGGCGATCTACAAAAGCCTCGTACGCCGGTCCGAGCGGCTGGAGCGCAAACGGCAGGAGATCCTCGACGGCACCTACCGCGAGCCGGACGCGGCTGTCGAGTGGAGCGCGATCGACACCGACGAGTTCAACGCCGGAGAGATCGAGGAGCTGGAGGAGGAACTGCTCGACGCCGCCACCGCGGCGCAGACGGTGGAGGAACTCAACGCCGAGCTGATCGAGCTGGCCGAGCTGGTGAGGACCGCCAAGGTCGTCCGCGACGCCGGCACCGACCGCAAGTGGACCGAGCTGTCGAACATCCTCCAGGACAACGCGCTGACCACCGACGCGAACGGCTGGCCGCGGAAGTTCATCATCTTTACCGAGCACCGCGACACCCTCGACTACCTCCGGGTCAAGATCGGATCGCTGCTCGGCAAGCCTGACACCGTCAAGGCCATTCACGGCGGCGTACGCCGCGGCGAGCGTCGCCAGATCACCGAGGAGTTCACCAAGAACCGCGACGTCCAGATCCTGGTAGCGACCGACGCGGCCGGGGAGGGCCTCAACCTCCAGGCTGCCCACCTGATGGTCAACTACGACCTGCCGTGGAACCCCAACCGCATCGAGCAGCGCTTCGGCCGCGTCCACCGCATCGGCCAGGAGGAGGTCTGCCGACTGTGGAACCTCGTGGCCTCCAACACACGTGAGGGTGAGGTCTTCACCCGCCTGCTGGCGAAACTCGACCAGATGCGCCAGGACTACGGCGGCAAGGTCTTCGACGTCCTCGGCGAGGCCTTCACCGAGACCCCGCTGCGCACGCT
>NZ_CAAAFT010000183.1:0-4455 GCF_900634765.1 Candidatus Protofrankia californiensis
AGCCTGGTCAGGACGTCGTCCCGGGGGTGCACCCGACGGTCGGCGATCAGCTCCCGGAACAGTGCGGCCATCGACTGCGCACCGTGGCGCGCGTGGTCGTACTTGTTCTCGATACCCCGGGCGCTACCGATGAAAAGCATCATCTCGTCCGCCCACTGCTTGACCTCGGAGAGCCGGTCGTGGGGGACACCCAGCAGGTCCAGCACCACGTATCCGGGCAGCCGCAGGCCGAACTCCGTGTAGAAGTCGAACGGGCTGTCCTTCGGCAACTCCTCCAGGAGCCGCCGCGTGATGGTCAGCGTGGGTTCCCGCAGGCTCTCGGTCATCCGCGGATTGATCACGGTGCTCATGTGACGCCGCAGCCGGGTGTGGTTCGGTGGATCCTGGAACACCATCCAGATGGCGAGCCAGCGCATGACCTCCGCCGCCGACACCTGGTCGGCCTCCTGGAGCCGGTCGTACACGGGCACCAGGCGGTTGGCGGAGAACACGGCCGGAGTCGTGACGACGGTCTGGACGGTCGACCAGTCGACGGCGAGCCATGCTGAGAGCTCCGGGCTCCAGTGGACCGGCGCCTCGGCCCTCATACGCTCAAGCGTCCCATAGGGGTCACGCAGCGTCGCGGCGTCCGTTGGATCGTATGACGTAGACACAGTGGCTCTCCAAGTCGTCGGCACTGAGGTGGGTGACCGGTAGCCGATGCGCGCCGAGCGTGGCACGTGACGGCAACGGCCTGGAGAGCCGGATCTTTACCGGTTTGGACGTCGGCACAATCCAGACCTCCGGCCGGCGGCTCGGCGCGGGCCGCGCCGCCGGGCCTGCGGTGGGAGCGGCACGCCGGGCGCCGTGATCGGCCGAAGGCCGCGCACACCGTTGCCCACGCGGCGGCGAACACGGCGGTGCGACGCCGGGCGCCGTCCGCCTGGCCTCGTCGGACCACCCGCCTGGCCTCGTTGGAGGAAGACACAAATCCTCGGCCGCCGCGCCCGGCCGGCGATGGACCGGCTATGGGACGCTCGTCACATGTCAATCCACATCAAGCGCGTCGTGACAGGTGTCGACCAGAGCGGTAAGTCGGTCGTGTACGAGGATGCCGAGCTTCCGGCCGTCACGGTCGCCATGATGCCCGGTGCCGGATTCTTCGGGGTCTGGGGCACCGAAGGCGAGCTGTCCAGTCCTGTCGCGTCACCTCAGCCTGACAACAAGACTTTCTTTCCCGCTGCGGCCGGCACCCGGTTCGGATTACTGCGGTTCCCACCGGAGAGCAAAGCCGACGCAGATCTCCCGACGCCGGACGAGGAGACGCTGACCCTGCTCGTCACGGAGGCCGAAACCAAACTTCCCGGACTCATCGGGGTGTTCGAGCCCGATGCCCCCGGCATGCACCAGACGAAAACCATCGACTACTGCATGGTCCTCGAAGGGGAACTCCACCTGGAACTGGACGACGGGGCCGAGGTGCACCTTCCCGCCGGGTCATGCATCGTGCAGAACGGCGCCCGGCACGCCTGGCACAACCGCGGTGACGTGCCCGCGACCCTCGCCTATGTGATCATATCCCCGCGGGAACAGGACACCGACTCGCCCAGCCTGCCCGCATCAGCGAGCGGGAGCAGCGCGGCTACGAATCTCTCCCACACCTCGTCGACCACGGCTGCATCCACGTCGCGGAGGTAGACGTTCTTCTTGTCCGCCGGTACGGATTGCCGCAGATCCTTGTACAGCGCGGACGGTCGCGTCGAACGCCCAACACCACGCCCACTCCGCAGGCACCACCCCCGCCGCGACCATCGACCCGGCGGTCGTGACAGCCATGGTGGCGGGCAGCCCCGGCGAAACGGCCACACTCAGGTGCCATGGGGCACAACCACGGCCATCTCATCCCGTCACGCGGTCACGCGCTGTCCAGCCGGTCGTCGCGTGCGGCCGCGACCGTCATGGCCACGGCCGTAGTGCTGCTCCTCGCCCTCACCGCCGCAGGCGCCGTCCTGCTGTGGCCGAAAGCAGGCCCCCGCCACACCCCGAGCCAACTGCGCGACCTCGCCGGCGGCGCCCCCACGCTCATCAACGCAACGATCGAACGCGCCAACCGAGGCCCCTGCCCGGACCTCACCGACGCGGGCGCCGCCCCCACGACCTGCGACCAGCTCGACATCGTTCTGGACAACCGGCCCGGCACGGAAAACCGGGTCCATCTGGACACCCCCGTGGATCCGACCGGCCCCACGTACAAACCGGGTGACAAGGTCCGTCTCGCCCCCACGACCGACACCGCCGGCCAACCCACCTACTACGTCGCGGACTTCCAACGCGCGGCGCCGCTCGGCTGGATCGCCCTGCTCACCGCCATCGTGGTCGTGGCCGTCGCCCGCTGGCGCGGGCTCGCCGCACTCGCCGGCCTCGTCCTCACCTACCTCGTGATCGTCAAATTCACGTTGCCGTCCCTGCTCGACGGGCATCCTCCCGTCGCGGTCGCGCTGACCACCGGCGCGGCGTTGCTGGTCTGCCTGCTCTATCTCGCCCACGGCCTCTCCGCCCGCACCACCGTCGCGCTGCTCGGCACCCTCGCCAGCCTCGCCCTCACCGCCGCATTCGGCGCCGCGGCCATCGACCTCGCCCGCATCACCGGCCTCGGCTCCGATGAGGACGTCACACTCAAAGCCTTCGCTGGCGAGCTCAGCCTGCCCGGTCTCATTCTCGCCAGCGTCATCATCGGCTCACTCGGGCTGATCAACGACATGACCGTCACCCAGGCCGCCGCCGTCTGGGAAGTCTCCGACGCCGCCCCCGATGCCTCCGTACGGCACCTCTACCGGTCCGGGATGCGCGTCGGACGCGACCACATCGCCTCCAGCGTCTACACCCTCGCCCTCGCCTACGCCGGCGCCGCCCTACCCACCCTGCTCCTGTTCACCCTCGCCGACCGAAACAGCGCGGACGTCGCCACCTCCGACCTCGTCGCCGCCGAGATCGTCCGCACCGCGGCCGGCACCGTCGGCCTCGTCGCCTCGGTACCCCTCACCACCGCCATCGCCGCGCTCGTCGTATCCCGCCGCCGGCCAGCAGATGCGGGACCCACCCCACCCGATACGGACGTTGCTGTCGTCACCAGCCACCCCGCCGACACCCAACCCCTGACCTACCGCGCCAGCACCGGCAACCCGTAACGACGAACCGATCGCGAAGCCATCGCGGGGTCTGCCCAAGAAACGGTGTAACGGACAGCGATGTTCAAGCGTCTCTGCAGGTCACGGCCTTACTCTGGAGATTACCGATCAAGATCCCCTGACACTCCCATCGCGCGGTCGGCACCTGGTAGGCGTAAGGCTGGTAGGCGTAAGGAAAGCGCGGGGGGACTCGGCGACTATGCCCACCTGTCGGACCAGTGGAAGTGTCCCGCGGCCCGTCCGGGACGTGGACGGTGACGGTCGCCGCCCCGATGGCCGCGAACCTGGGTCGGCGGGTGAGCGAGCGCTGATCATACGGGTCGTGGTCGTCATAGACACTGTCGCCCGGGGCTCGGCGGCCGCATCATCTCCGAGCCTGCGCATACTACAGTATGATTGGCGCATGTCCGCAACCACCCGCATCACGGTCACGTTGCCCAGCGACCAGGTCGCCGAGCTGAGGAAAATCACGAAAAACGTCTCCGGGTACGTGGCCGAAGCCGTCGCACGCCAGATCCGCCACAAGCTGCTTGTTGACGAATTGGAACGCTACCAGCGGGAATCCGGCGCGTTCACCGAGGAGGAACTGACCGAGGCCCGGGCCAGGATTTTCGGTGACGCGGACCGTACAGAAGACACGGCGGCGTGACCAAACGCATCGAGACAGTCGTCTTGGACTGTGCGGGACTGTCCGCTTGGATCACTCAGGACCGTAAGGTTGCGGCCATGCTCCAGATCTTCAGTGAGCTGGAATCCGATCTCGTCATCAGCGCCAACACGATCATCGAAGTCAGTGACGCGGGCGTGAGCATGCCGCGTTTGAACTGGGTGCTCTCACGGCTCAAGGTCGAGCCGATTACCGAACAGACCGCGAAGGCGTCCACGAAGCTGTTGAAGGAAGCGAAGCTGCACGGCCACAAGTACGCCATCGACGCGACGGTGGCCGAGGTTGCCCTGCGGCAGCCGGGACCGGTCGTCATGCTCACATCCGACGTTGACGACATGTCCAAGCTCTGTGGTAACCGGGTCAGAATGATCGCTGTCTGACGGGTGTATCAGCGGCCGATCTCAGCGGAAACCTTACGGAAGCGGCTGCGGCTGGGTGCAGCCAGGTCCCAAATGCTGGTGGCCATGGTGCGCTCGACCAGCACTGATCGCCAGGGGATCGGGTGGCACAGGGCGCTACTGAGCCCCAGCCCACCGTTCAATTTCTGCAATCTTCGTGGTGATCGTTGAGGCTGAATATGGATCTCGGTTGGCCGGTTGGCCGGTTGGTCGGTTGGTCGGT
>NZ_CAAAFT010000183.1:4717-6250 GCF_900634765.1 Candidatus Protofrankia californiensis
CCGGTTGGCCGGTTGGCCGGTTGGTCGGTTGGTCGGTTGGCCGACCGTGGGCGTGACAGACCCGTCGGCCTGCCCGGCTTTCCACAGTGGTTCCCCGATCGGGCACTACCCGACAGGGGCAGAAGCCCGTGTCGGGGCGACAAGCAGCCTGGAGAGCCGCCCGTCCACCGGAATATCATGGAACAGCCACCCACAGTGACGCCTCTCTTGCAGAAACAAGCTTGCAGTTACATACTCTTTGCAAGTACTCCATGATGGCGTTGGCTGACGCCGCAGCAGGCATGGCCGTAGACGGCGCTGGAGAGGGAGCGGTCGATGCGTGACATCGGAAGCGGTCCCGCGGGATGCCTGCCCGTAGCGATCGAGGTCATGACCGCCTACACCGACTCCACCGACGACCCCGGCTTCTTCTGGGCCAGCGTCCAGCGGGTCATGGCCGACGGCGCCGGCCGCTCCAACCCCGCCGCCGCCATGGCCGAACTGGTCCTCGGCCTGTCCACCCTGTGCGGCATCGCCCTCGACCACCTGGCCGAACGCGCCGGACCGGAACGTGGGCCCCGCGACGTGCTCGCCGCGATCCAACGGGCCTACGTCACCGACCCGCCGGCCTGACCGACAGCACACTGCGCACACCCCGGCCGGCCAGGCCCCACAGAGCCAGGAACGGATCCACAGCGGCCCGTCCTGTACACATCCCATTTCTCACCGTGATGAGAGGACTCCACGCCCGTGGCGATCTACACTCTGCCCGACCTGCCCTACGACTACGCCGCCCTCGAACCGTCGATCAGCGGCGAGATCCTGGAACTGCACCACGACAAGCACCACGCCGCCTACGTCGCCGGCGCCAACACCACCCTCGACAAGCTCGCCGAAGCCCGCGACAAGGGCGACTTCGCCGCCATCGTCGGGCTGGAGAAGACCCTCGCGTTCAACGTCTCCGGCCACGTCCTGCACTCGCTCTACTGGCAGAACCTCTCCCCCGACGGCGGTGACAAGCCCGACGGCGTCCTCGCCGACGCCGTCACCAACGACTTCGGCTCGTTCGATGCCTTCAAGGCCCAGCTCACCGCCGCCACCACCACCGTGCAGGGCTCCGGCTGGGGCGTGCTGTCCTACGAACCCGTCGCCGACCGGCTCCTGATCGAACAGGTCTACGACCACCAGGGCAACATCGGCATCGGTAGCACCCCGCTACTGGTCTTCGACGCCTGGGAGCACGCCTTCTACCTGCAGTACAAGAACGTCAAGGCCGACTACGCCACCGCCCTGTGGAACATCGTCAACTGGGCCGACGTCGCCGCCCGCTACACCGCAGCCCGGCAGGCGCGCCTGGGCTGACCCCGGGGCGTGACGGGCCCGCGGATGGTGACGCGGCGGGCCCGCTGTACAGCGACGCGGTCTTCGTGCGGTTGCGGTACGCGCGGACCGTGTCGCTGTCCGGGACTGCGGGTGAGCAGGCGCTGATCATGCGGGTCGTGGCCGTCATGGACGCTGTCGTCCGGGGCTCGGCAGTCGCATCATCTCCGAACC
>NZ_CAAAFT010000184.1:0-3096 GCF_900634765.1 Candidatus Protofrankia californiensis
ATACTGCACCCACCTCCAGCTCTTCCTCGACCCGCGGATGCGCGACCGCCTGGCGGCCGAACTCGCCGACGCCGTCACCGGGACGGTCACCTGGGAGGCCCTCGACGCCGACGCCCCCTTCGCCGCTACGACCGATCCCGCCCCGCTCGCGACGGCGCTGGCGCGGGCCGGCCATCCGGTGGTGTCGGTCGACGTCACCACCGACGACGTCCGCCCGACCGGCATGCGCGTCGTCCACACGCTGGCGCCGGGCCTGTACTCGAACTCCTCGGTCGGCCTCCCGTTCCGCGGCGGCACCCGCCTGCCCGACCAGCTCGCGACGGTGGGCAAACCCCGCCGAGATTTCCCCCTGCCGCATTAGCCGGCCTCGGGTTGCCGACGACGACAGTGGTGGTCATACGCCGACCGCGGCCCGGTCCGGGATCGGCAGGCCGAGGTGGCCGCGCAGCGTGGTCGCCTCGTACTCGCGGCGGAACAGCCCACGCCGCTGCAACTCCGGCACGAGGTGGTCGACGATGAGATCCAGGCCATCGGGGTAGAAGTCGTGATTCAGGTTGAACCCGTCCGCGGCACCGTGTGTGAAGAACGCCTCGATTTCGTCGGCCACCTGCTCCGGCGTCCCGACCACCATGCGGTGCCCGCCGCCGGCGATCGTCTGGTCAAGAAGATCGCGTACGGTGAGGTTTTCGTTGCGTGCCGTCGCCAGCACGGAGCGGGCGAAACCGTAACTGCTCGGCTTCCAGCCTGGGGCGTCGAACAGTTCCCACGGCGGCGCCTTGTCCAGCTTCAGGCTCTCGACCGGGACGCCGAGCTGCCAGGCCAGCGCGGCGAAGTTGTCCTCGTTGTCGGTGTTGAGGCTCGCGAGCAGGTCGTGCCGCTCGCGGGCCTCGGCCTCGGTGCTGCCCAGCACCGGCCAGAGCCCGGGGAGGATGAACACCTCGTCGGGGTTGCGGCCGTAGACCTCGCGGGCCCGCGTCCTGACCTTGCGGGCGAACTCGATGCCCTGCCGCAGACTGTGCTCGGCGCAGAAGACGGCGTCGGCGTGCCTGGCCGCCAGCTGTTCGGCGGCTTGGCGATCCCGTTGCCGTTGACGTTCAGGTGCAGGGTACGGTGGGCCACATCACCAGCATTGACGCGCATTGCCTGTCGGAAAAAGGGGAAACAGCTACCGCTTCCGTTAAGCGGGCCTACGGGTTCGCGGCGTCAGCCGGGCTCAGCGCCGGTGACGACCGGGCGGGACGGGTCCGAGCTCCACGCCGAGAACGACCCCGGACAGGCGGCCGAACAGTTAAGCGCAGGCGCACCGGGCCCGTTAGCCGAACCTGGTTGATCGGGCGAGACTGGAGTCCCAGGCTGGAGGAATGACCAACGCCGCCGAGGACACCCGTGCCGTCACGTTCGGCTCGCCACAACTGGCCAAGCTGATCGCACACGTCGCCGAGGGCGCGATTGAACGCGAACAGCGCGGCAAGCCGCCGTTCGAGGCGATCGAGGCGATCAGGCGCGCCCGTCTCGGCGCGCTGCGGCTGCCGCGCGGGATCGGCGGCGGGGGTGCGTCGCTGGTCGAGCTGTACGAGGTGTTCATCGAGCTGGCCGCGGCCGACCCCAACGTGGCACACATCCTGCGCAGCCACTTCGGCGTCGTGGAGAACCTGCTGCGCAGCTCCGACCCCGAGCAGCGCAAGTGGCTTGAGCGCGTCGCCGCCGGCGAACTGATCGGCTCGGCCGCCACCGAGCTGAGCGCGAAGGCCGGTGCCACCGACTTCCCGTACGAGACCGCGATCACCCGCACGCCGGACGGGCTGCGGCTCAACGGCACCAAGCACTACACCACCGGCAGCCTCTACATGGACCGGATCGTCGTCGGCGTCACCGACATCGACGGGGGCAAGGTACAGGTGATCATCGAGGGCGACCGCCCTGGCGTGCGACGCGACAACGACTGGGACGGCTTCGGCCAGCGCTTCACCGGCAGTGGCACCGTGACGTTCGAAGACGTGGTGATCGAGCCGGGCGACTACTTCGGCAAGGGCGGACGGGACGCCGACTCCGATGCCTGCCGTGGCGGGCGACGTACTTCCACATCCAGCTCAACGCGATGATCGTCGGCATCCTGCGCCGCGTGGTGCGCGACGCCGCCGACCACGTCCGCGGCAAGCCGCGGACCTTCTACCACGCGCCGGCCGACGCCCCGGCCGAGGACCCGATCTTCCAGTACAGCGTCGGGCTGTTGGCCAGCCAGGCGTACACCGCCGAGACGCTGGTGCTCGCCGCCGCCGCGGCGCTGGAGCAGGCGTACGCCGCGCACGGCACGCAGCAGGAGTACAAGCTGTCGCTGCGCGCGGCGCTGGCCAACGCCAAGGCGAAGGTCGTCATCGACGAGCTGGCCAACCGCGCGGCCTCGGAGCTGTTCGACGTCGGCGGCGGGTCGATGGTGCGCGCCAGCCTCGCGCTGGACCGGCACTGGCGCAACATCCGCTCCATCACCGCGCACAACCCCAAGACGCTGAAGGCTGTCACGGTCGGCCGCTACGTACTCAACGGCACCCCGCCGCCGAACCAGGGCTTCTTCTGACCCGGCCGCCAGCCGGTGGGGGATAGCCGCCGGCTATGCCGGCCGCCGGCCGGTGGGGGATAGCGGCCGGCTATGCCGGCCGCCGGCCGAGGGGGAACAGGGCTGTGGGGAACATCGTGTCGGGTAGGCGTAGCAGTTGTGTGGTCAGGTGGTCGTCGAAGCCTGTTACCGCGCAGCCGGCCAGGTCGAGGGCGGTCGCGACCAGGTAGAGGTTCTGGACGGCGATGCCCGAGTCGACGTGCAGCGTCCGGTAGTGGCGGATCGGGTATTTCACGAGCGTGATGTCCAGCCGGGCGACCAGAAGGAGAGTGATCGGCGTCCGTTCGGCGAAGTCGGGCTGGGCCAGCACCGAGCGCAGCGCCGCCGTCGGGTCGCCGGACCACAGCGTCTCCAGATGCTGGACGTCTGGATCGTCGTCGGCCTCGTGGCGGAACACCCCGCCGGGTAGGTCGCCGCCGGGTCTGACCGCCACGTATACCGCCAGCGACGGCAGCCCGCCCGCGGACGGGGCCATCCACATC
>NZ_CAAAFT010000185.1:0-1611 GCF_900634765.1 Candidatus Protofrankia californiensis
TCCGGGTCCTGCTGGCGGGTGTGGTAGTCCGCGCCGAGTTCCCGGAACGGCACCTGGTCGTGCACGATCCGCCAGAAGATCTCCAGGATGGAGCGGCCGGTGGCGACGAGGGCCTTCAGTGGGCCTCGGCGGGCGCGTATCCGCCGGTGGCGTGCGCCGAGGAAGGTGTTGGTGCGCCCGGCGGAGGTCGCGGCCGTGCCGAGTGTGCGGCGTACGTACCGGTTGCCGCGGCCGGTCTTGCCCATCCGCAGGGACCCACCGCTCTGGATCGTGCGCGAGGTCAGTTTCCCCCACGACGCCAGATGCCCCGGGGTCGCGAACGGGGCCATGTCGACGCCGATCTCCGCGAGGATCAGCTGAGCGGCGTCCCTGCCGATCCCGGGGATCGCGTCGAGCAGGCCGACGAGGTCCGCGACCGTCCGCGGTCCCGGCCGCCCGCCGGCGGGCGGGAGGATCTCACCGGTGATAGTCGAGACCGTCCCGGCCACCCCGTTGACCACGGTCTCCCCGTCGACCGGGCCGGGTTCGTCGGTGCCGGTCGGGAGGGCGGGCAGGGGCATCGCAGCGGTCATCTGATCGATCCGCGCGGACAGTGCGGCGATCTGCTGGTCGAGCGCGTCGATCTGCTCAAGGTTGATCTTGAGTAGGAAGGTGTCGTGGTCGGTGAACCGGCCGGTCAGCGCCGCGGTCAGGGCTTCCGGGGTGGCCTTCAGGCCGGTCCCGAGCGCGGCGAGCCGGCGCGGGTCGCGTTCCCCGGCCACCAGCGCGTCGAGGATCCGCCGGCCCGCGACCCCGAAGAGGTCCGAGATCACCGACGAGAGCTTGATGAGCGCGCCCTCGAGCAGCTTCTCGGTGCGCTGCTTGAGCCGCGTGCGGTCCGCGACGAGGTCGACCCGCATCCGGGTGAGGTCGCGCATCCGGCGGATGTCCGGCGAGGGCACGAACGACCGCCGCAGCATCCCGCGCTCGTTCAACTTGGCTAACCAGACAGCGTCCAGTTTATCGGTTTTGGGCCTTCCTGGGACATTCTTGACATCCCGGGCGTTGACCAGCCACACCTCAACGCCCCGCTCCTCGATCAAGTAGTAGAAGATCCGCCAGTAGTCCGACGTGCTTTCGACGACGACCCGTTGGATGCCCTGGCAGACCAGGTGGTCCGCCAGTTCCTCCACCGCCGGGACCGTCGCGGTGACGTCGAAGACGCGGGTGACCCGCTTGCCCTCCCGCGTGTCGTGCGGGACCCGCACGCACACCTTCCCGGACGCCTTCGCGACGTCGATCGCCGCGACCCGCTCCAGGATCTGCTCGCTGTCGTCCACGACGACCTCGACCGAACCGTCCACCGCGCCCCCAACCGATCGATACCTACAGGTGACGACCGCCCGGGGACCGACAAAGATCAACACTCTGACTGGCGTGCTCGAGGCACAGCGGGCGACCCGCAAGGTCAAGATCCCTCGCCAAACTTTTGGACGGCAACGAAGGCCAAGGAACGGACGGCGTTGGACAGGCGGTCAACCCGCACCCTGCCAGGCTGCTCCGGGCGCGTCCGAAGGGGTGGGCGAGGTTTTCCCGCCGGGGCGGCGTGCCCGAAGGGCCAGGGGAACTTTT
>NZ_CAAAFT010000185.1:2012-6878 GCF_900634765.1 Candidatus Protofrankia californiensis
TCGACATGGTGGGCGTCCGGCAGCAGTTCGTCGAGGACCTTTTGGGTAGGCCGCAGCCTGGTCGGTGGTCGCTTCGACCGGTCTGTGGCCATGGACAGGGCGCGGGTGGAGAACCGCCGTGCTGCGGCCAGATCGCGGTGGTCGGCATCAAGGACGTCGATGACCTAGCCGCACGGGTCGACCGCCCGATACAGATAGATCCACCTGCCCGAGACCTTCACGTACGTCTCGTTGACAAACCACCGATCCCCAGGAATGTGCCGGCAAGGCCGGGCTGCATCGATCAGCAGCGGGGTGAACCGCTGCACCCACCGGCAGACGGTCACATGATCGACGGCGAGACCGCGTGTGGCCAGGAGCTCCTCGATTGACTGATTATCAATCAAGTGTCACGGTATGGGGGAACCCGAGTGGCGTCAACCCGTCGAAGTCATGACGCACCCCATCCGACGCAGCATCGATCGATGCTTAGCCAAATGAGGAAAGGCAGAGTTCGTTGACCGCTTCTACCGAAGGACCCCGGCCATGAGTGCGGTCCAGCTTCGTGGCGCACGCGTGCTGATCACCGGCGCATCGAGCGGGATCGGTCGCGCCCTCGCCATCCAGCTGGCAAGTGAAGGTGCCGTGTTGGCACTGGCCGCGCGCCGGTCGACGCTGCTGGCCGAACTGGCCGACGAGATCAGCGCGGCAGGCCACACCCGTCCCCAGGTGCTGAGCACCGATCTCGCGGTGCGCGGCGCCGCCGCGGAGCTCGGCCCGCGCGCCATCTCAGAGTTGGGCGGCGGGATCGACGTCCTCGTGAACAATGCCGGCAGCAGTCTCACCGGCGCCCAGACCCGGATCGCGGATTCCGACGCGGCCCGGTCGGTGTTCGAGACGAACGTGTGGGCGCCGCTGGCTCTCACCGCCGCGGTGATCCCGGCGATGCGTGCGGCCGGGCGCGGGATGATCGTGAATGTCACCTCCACGATCCAGGCCGTGCCGATCCCGCTTCTCGGCTACTACGCGGCCTCGAAAAGCGCGCTGGCACAGGCCACCCGCTCGTTACGCCTGGAACTCGCGGGAACCCCCATCCGTGTCTTGGAGGTCGTGCCGGGCGGTACCGACACCGCGCTGCGCGACATAGACGAACTCCCGTGGAAGGGCACCGCCCCCAAGACTCTGCCGCCGATCTCGCCCGAAGCGATGGCCGCTGCGATGGTGCGCGCGATCAGCCGTGGCAATAACCGGCTCGTGCACCCCGCCTACTCACTCCTACCGGTTGAGCTCCCGATCGTCGGACGCCTGGTGGCCACGCTCGCTGGCGCTCGCGTCGACACCCTCGGCGCGCTCGACCCCATCGACCAGCTGTTTCACCGCAAACCCGGCCCGGAGACAGCCCGATGACCGAGCGCAGCACCCACAGCATCGGGCCGTCCGGAGCCGACCCCCTTAGCCTGTCAGCGTGCCCATGACCATTACCCGCCCCACCGCGGTGGATCGGCGGCGGATGCTGGTGCAAGCCGCGCGGAAGCTGTTCGCCGAACGTTCCTACGAGAAGGTCACCACCGCCGAGATCGCCAAGGTCGCTGGCGTCGCCTACGGGCTCATCGCGCACCACTTCGAGAACAAGCGCGGGCTCTACCTGGCCGTCATGCGCGAGATCGCATACGAACTGTCCGCCAACCAGGAATTACCCCCGCACGGGAACACCCTGCATGAGCAGATCCGGCACGCACTCACCAACCACGTCACCTACATCGACCGAAACGCCACCGGATTCATCGCCATCATGCGCGGCGGGCTGGGTGCGGATCCCGAGATGCGCACGATGATCGACGAACTCCGCTGGAATGGCGCACAACGGATCCTGCGCCACCTCGGCGTCACCGATCCGGTCCCAACATTGTTGCGCACCACCATGCGCGGATGGGTCGGTTACTTCGACGAAATCGTGATCGACCGCCTCGAGTACCATGACATCAACGTTCCCACACTGGTCGAACTCGCGGCCACCAACCTCGTTACCTCGCTACGGACCGCCATACACCTCGACCCGCAGACAGGTCTAGACCCGGCGGTCATCGACATCATCGAGAACGCCTATCAAGGTCGATAGCTCGCGTAGCGGTCCGAATCCCGCCCCCCGAAGCGGCAGACCCGGTCGAGAGGATCCGGGCAGGGCAAGAAATGCGGTACGACGCTCCGCGCAGACCCCTGGACGCGTCCGCTCGCCGGCTCGGACGTCGCATGGGACCGCGGATTGGAAAGCTTCAAACCGGTAGGCAACACAGCCACCAACCACTCACCGGCTCTGCCAGGCACTGTTTCATCCGTCGGGACCGGCCGATCTTAACCGCAAATCTTCCGGTGGAGACGTCCTCCACAGTCGTTCCGGGGTGTCTGAAGCCTCCGTGATTCGCTCACATGAGCCCCCGTCGACGGGAAGACCTGCGGTCAAGATCGTCGATAATCGACGAATGCAACAGCGCCGGTCGAAGTCACCACCGACCAGGCCGCCGCCTACCCGAGGGTGCTCGACGAGCTGCTGCCCGCCGCCCAGCACAGTGATGCCCGGCGGGCGAACAACCCGATCGAATCCGATCACAGCCAGCTGAAAGCAAGACTCCGGCCGATGCGTGGGTTGAAACGCTTCCGCTCCGCCCAGAGGGTCAGTTCCGGGCATGCGTTCGTGTAGAACATCCGCCGCGGCCACTACGAACTCGCCGTCGAGGCCGACCCACACCTGCGGGCGTCGGCTGCCTTCACCGAGCTCACCCTGGCGGTCTGATCAACATTCAGGCGGGGTCCGCCATGTCTTGCTTCCCCATAACGCAACAGACTCCCTCGAGATGGCCGGGCGTAGGTGGGCCGGGGTCGACCACGACGCACCCGCTGGCACCCGCTGGCACCCGGTGCGCGCAGGATCCAGGTGTTCGTCCCGTCCAAGGTCATCGGGTCGGGGTTGGGCGCCAGAAGCACCGACGCGAACGACGTCACCCGCCGCAGCGCCACCAATCCGTTCACGTGCCCGGACCTGGGAGACCCGGTGTGGAGTCGTAGCCGTCGTCGTGGGGGAGGAGCAGGCGGGCTTCCCCGTCACGGACGAGGATCCTCGGCCGCACCGGACGGGTGTCCCGGATGCGCGCCGCCGCCAGGACGGCTGCGACGGTGTCATGCTCAGCCAGTTCCATGAGCGTGTGCACGGTCGGTGGCATCATCGCCAGCCGTCCCGCCAGGTGCTCGGCGAGTGCCGCGCCTGGCGGCATCCACAGCATCCGGTCGGACTCGCCGGGTATCGGCCGGGTTCGCTGTTCGGCTGGCATCGATGCGACGAAGAACCGGGTGTCATATCGGCGGGGTTCTATCTCGGGAGTCACCCAGCGCGCCCACGGGCGCAGCAGGTCGACACGCAGGCCCAGGCCGCGGCGTGCCAGTAACGAGGCCATGCTGAGCTGGCGGCCTTCCAACGCGAGGCGGTCGGACTCCCAGCTGGGGTCGGTGACATCGGCGACGGTATCCGTGTCGGGGCCGGCGAGTAACACGCCGCTCTCCTCGAACGTCTCCCGCACTGCGGCGCACACCAGGGCGCGGGCCAACGCCGGCTCGGCACCGAGGGCCTGGACGGTGTCCACCTCGGGGGTGCCGAACCACCGCGGTTCGGTACTGACATCGGCCGGGTCCACCGTCCCGCCGGGAAAGACGTGCATGCCCGCGGCGAAAGCCATCGTCGACACCCGGCGCAACAGGCAGACCTGTACGCCTGTCCCGCTCCCGGTATCCTGTATCAGCGCGACGGTGGCGGCATCGCGTGTCGGAGCCGGTTGGTCGTGGCCCGGGCGGAAGGCAGCCGCTCGCTGGGCAAGCGCCGGCGGCACTCGCTGTCGCAACGCGGTCAGCAGATCCTGAGTCGGCCTGCCCGTCAGATCAGCCATTCGACAAATGTTAATGCCGTGTCAGGCGACATCCGCCTTGTTGCGTCACGCCCGGCCGGCATCGTCCCCCGCGCCATTCCCGTCAGATCGCTGCGTGATCCGTCGGGTCCCCGGCCGCTTCGCGCTGCACGCAGACCCCGCTCGCTTAGTGCAGCGTTCCTCAAAGGCGGTAGATAAAACAGCGTCGCGGGGTGCTGAGCGGTGGGGCCGGACGTCCCCAGGCCCAGGGTTTCGCGCGGGTGTTGAGCTGCGCGGTCGTGGTACGGGTGGCCTGGTCGATCTCGCCGGGGTCGGTGAGCGACTGCCCGGCCAGCCCGACCCGGCGGAAGATCCCTCAGCAGCCTTCCTACAGGGTCAGCCAGCAGACGCCCACCGGGATGAACACCTGCCGGATCCGGGGATTGGGACAAGCTCCACCACAGAAGACTCGCCATGGCGAGTGCGGCCCTATGACGCACCTCCGACGGTGAGCCAGGGCCCGTGGTCCGGCTTCAGTCGGCGGTGACCGCCGCGGCCGGGCTGTGTGCGGCCAGATCGCCGTCGAGGTGGTCGGGTAGGTCCCGGTCGGTGTGGTCGGCGTGGAACAGGGCCTCGGCGAGCAGACGCTTCACATGCACGTCGGCTGCCGAGTAATACACGAACGTCCCTTCACGGCGGCCACGGACGATCCCGGCGAGGCGCAGCTTAGCGAGGTGCTGGCTGACGGCCGTGGGAGCGGCGCCGACCAGTTCTGCCAGGCAGGCGACGGATGACTCACCTTGCAGCAACGCCCAAAGAATCTTGATGCGCGTCGGATCCGCGAGCAGTCGGAAGCCCTCGGCGGCGAGGTGAACCTGCTCGTCGTTGGGCATCTGGAAATCCGGCAGAGCGGTGTGCACCGCTGAATTCTATCGCAGACCTTCCTGATCATCTGCCTGACTGCCTGACTGCCTGACTGCCTGACTGCCTGACT
>NZ_CAAAFT010000185.1:7124-20989 GCF_900634765.1 Candidatus Protofrankia californiensis
CTGCCTGACTGCCTGACTGCCTGACTGCCTGACTGCCTGACTGCCTGACTGCCTGGATACCTGCATTGATATGCATGTAGTCTGCGTGGCGTGACGACAGACGTGCCGGAAATCCCGGCGCCGAGCATCTCGCCGCCGGGAATCCGACGGCCGCCCTTGCCCGTGGCAGGCGGCCGGGTGTGGGCGCTGGCGGAGGTGCGATGGGCAGCGGCTGCGGTGTTGGTGTTCGCCGCTGGTGGGGCGGCCCAGCTCGCCGGGGCCCTGGCGGCCGTGTGGTGGGGGCTGTATCTGGCCTGCTATGCCTGCGGCGGCTGGCAGCCGGCTGTGGCGGGAGCGCGGGCGCTGCGGGAGCGGACCCTCGACGTGGACCTGCTGATGATTGTCGCCGCGTTGGTGGCGGCCGGGATCGGACAGGTCCTCGACGGCGCGCTGCTGATCGTCATCTTCGCCACCTCTGGCGCGCTGGAGGCCGTGGCCACCCACCGCACCGCGGACTCGGTGCGTGCCCTGCTCACCATCGCGCCGGAGCAGGCCCTCCGGCTACGCCCGGACGGTGGGCAGGAGTTGGTCGACACCGCCGACCTGCGGGTGGGTGATGTGGTGCTGGTACGCCCAGGTGAGCGCATCGGTGCCGACGGCGAAGTCACGGACGGGGCCAGCGAGGTCGACCAGGCAACCATTACTGGCGAGCCGCTGCCGGTGGCCAGACAGCCCGGCGACGAGGTGTTCGCCGGCACGCTCAACGGCACCGGGATGCTGCGGGTGCGCGTGACGCGGCCCGCGGCGGAGTCGGTGCTCGCGCGCATCGTCACTCTGGTGGAGCATGCCTCGGCGGCGAAGGCTCGTACCCAGCTGTTCATCGAGAAGGTCGAGCGGCGCTACTCCGTCGGCGTGGTGGGTGCCACCGGGGTGCTGTTCGTCGTGCCGCTGGCCTTCGGCGCGGCGTTGCAACCGACGCTGCTGCGGGCGATGACGTTCATGATTGTCGCGTCGCCGTGTGCGGTGGTGCTGGCGACGATGCCGCCGCTGCTGTCCGCGATCGCCAATGCCGGCCGCCACGGCGTGCTGGTGAAGTCCGCCGTCGTGATGGAACAACTTGGGCAGACCGGCGTCGTCGCGTTCGACAAGACGGGCACCCTGACCGAGGGGACCCCCTATGTCGCCGAGATCCATCCCGTCCGCAACGGCGGATTGTCCGCGGATGAGCTGCTGCGCCTGGCTGCCGGTGCCGAACATCCCAGCGAACACCCCCTCGCGGCGGCGGTGGTGGCCGCCGCCCGCGAACGCGGCCTGTCCGTCCCACCCGCCGAGACCTTCACCTCCACACCCGGCCGCGGCGTGTCCGCGGTGGTCGAGGGCCACCGGGTGCAGGTCGGCAACCCGGCGCGGATGGCCGACCTGCACCCGGCGCTGTGCGGATCCTCGGCCGTCGAGCAGGTGACCGCCGCGGTCGGTGCGGCGCAGGCTGCGGGACGCACCGTGGGGGTGGTCGTGGTCGACGGTGTGCCCGTCGGGGTCCTCGCGCTCGCCGACCGCGCCCGTCCGCACGCCGCCGCCACCGTCACGGCCCTGACCACGCTGACCGGACGCTGCCCGGTGCTGCTCACCGGCGACAACCCTGCCGCCGCCGGCCGCCTGGCCGCCGAGATCGGAATCGAGGAGGTTTTCGCGGGTCTGCTCCCGGATGACAAGGTCACCCGGGTCCGTGGCCTGCAGGCGAGCGGGCAGCGGGTGCTTGTGGTCGGCGACGGCGTCAACGACGCGCCCGCCCTGGCTGCGGCGGATCTCGGTGTGGCGATGGGCCGCGGCGGTTCGGATCTGGCGGTGGAGACAGCCGATGCGGTCATCGTTCACGACGACCTGAGCACCCTGCCTGCCGTCATCGATCTGTCCCGCCGGGCGCGGCGCCTGGTGGCGGCGAACCTGGTCATCGCCGCGGGCTTCATCACCGCTCTGGTCGCCTGGGACCTCCTGGGCAGCCTGCCCCTGCCACTGGGCGTTGCCGGTCACGAAGGTTCCACCGTCCTCGTCGGGCTCAACGGCCTACGGCTGCTCCACAGTCGCGCCTGGCGCACCGGCGACCACACCGACACGGCGGGAACGCCGCCCGCCTGAGGTGCCGTGCCGGTTCGCCGACGACAGCGACCGACCTCCCTCGATCGGCACCGGTAGTCGCGGGCCGTCTGCGAGTGCCTCCGTTGCCTGCGTCAGGGCCGTGTTTGACGGGGTAAGGCATGCCTGTTACGGTCACGCACCAATAACGATAACCATTTCAGTTTTCATCATGTGGTGTCCGCCTGCGGGCGCACCGATGGGGAGGACGGGAGCGCTCTGTTGACTGTCGGCCAACCCATACGGCTGAACGGCATGTCCCGATCGCCGGGGGAGACCGGTGGGGCAGCGCGGATGAGCTCTGTCGCGACGCTCGGTCCGGCGCGTCGCACCACACCCGTCGCCGGCCCGGTGTCGCGGACCGCTCGTGGTCCACGAGGCACGTTTCTGATCACTGTCGTTGCCCTGGTGGCGGCGACCCCGATCGTTCTGGTCGCCGCCATCAGCGTCGGCGCGGTGTCGATCTCGCCCATTGATGTGTGGTCCAGCGTCATCGGTCACCTCGTCGGCGGCGGGGGTCACGCCTCGGCCGTCGACGATCAGATCATCTGGCAGATCAGGACACCGCGGGTGCTGCTGGCGTTCGTGGTGGGGGCGGGCCTGGCTGTAACGGGCGTCGTGCTGCAAGCGGTGGTTCGTAATCCGCTGGCCGACCCGTACGTGCTGGGAGTCTCCGCCGGAGCGTCGGTCGCGGCGGTCGCCGTGCTCACCCTGGGCGGGATCGCGACAACGGGGCTGTTGTCGGCCCTCGGGGTTTCAGGCGCCGCTTTCATCGGCGCCGTCGTCACCCTGGGTCTGGTGATCGCGCTGGGGCAGCGGCAGCGTCAGCTGGACCCCAACCGTCTGCTGCTCGCGGGGACAGCGCTGTTCTACCTCTTCCAGGCGGGCACGAGCTTCCTGCAACTACGGGTCGGGTCGAACCAGCTGGCCGCGGTGCTGTTCTGGTTGCTCGGGACGGTATCGGGAGCCGATTGGCACAAGCTGGGACTACCCACGTTCATCGTCACGGTGGCCACCCTGTGGCTGGTGACACAGGCCCGACACCTCAACGCCCTCCTGCTCGGGGACGAGGCCGCCGCCTCGTTGGGTATCTCGGTCAGCCGGCTCCGCGCCCAGCTGCTGGTCATCGCTGCGGCACTCACAGCGGCGGTCATTGCCGTCGCGGGGGGCGTCGGATTCGTCGGCCTCGTGGCGCCGCACTGCGTGCGTCTGCTCATCGGATCGGACCATCGCCGCCTGCTCCCGGTGGCGGCACTGCTCGGCGGAGTATTCCTCGTCCTCGCCGATCTAATCGGCCGCGTTGTGGCCCGACCGCTGGAACTGCCACTGAGCATCATCACCGCCGTGGTCGGGGTGCCTTTCTTCCTCGTGCTGCTGCGCCGGTCGGGGCGGATGGGGGGCGTCGCGTGATGCGACTTCGCCTGGATGGCGTGGGCGTGCGAATCGATGAAGCGCAGATCGTCCATGACCTGACCATCGACTGTCCGCCCGGCGCGTTCGTCGGTCTCGTCGGCCCGAACGGCAGCGGGAAGTCGACTGTGTTGAAAACCGTCTACCGGGCGGTGCGCCCGAGCACCGGGGCGGTCCTTCTCGACGAGACGGATCTGCTGCGGGACCTCACACCGCGCCAGTCCGCGCAGAAGGTCGCCGCGTTGACCCAGGAGCATCCCCACGGTTTCGACTTCACCGTTCTCGAAGTCGTCTCGGCGGGGCGGACACCGCACAAGAATGCCTGGAGTCTTATGTCACGGGCCGATCATGAGATCATCTCTGCTGTTCTCGATACCGTCGGTATGACCGCACACACCGAACGGACGTTCACCTCCCTGTCGGGCGGTGAGAAGCAGCGGGTCCTGCTCGCGCGTGCCCTCGTCCAGGAACCGTCGGTGCTCATTCTGGACGAGCCGACCAACCATCTCGACATCAGCACACAGCTGAACCTCCTGGAACTGGTGCGCTCGCTCGGGATCACAGTGCTGGCCGCGCTGCACGATCTCAACCTCGCGGCGGCATTCTGCGACCAGCTCCACGTCCTGCACAACGGCGTCATCGTCCGCGCGGGATCCCCCCGGGAGGTACTGACTCCCGATCTTATTGCGGAGGTTTTCAGGGTGCACGCTCATTGCGGTACCCATCCGGTGACCGGGCGTCTCCATCTTGCTTTTTCCAGCTTTCCCGCCGGCGCTGACCAGGCGGCAGCAGAATTCGAACTCGTCAAAGAAGGAAGCATATGAAAATCGCCTCCGCGTCGAAGGTCGTGGTTGCCCTGCTGCTGGCTTCCGCTGTCGGCCTCGCAGCCTGCGGATCCGACTCCACCACCGGGAAGGACAGCATCGCGGGACCAGCCCCGGCGGGGGCAACGGCCGGTGCCGGTGCCGCCTACCCGGTGGACGTCCAGAACTGCGGCCGCACCCTGCACTTCGACAAGGCTCCGACGCGCATTGTCTCGGGCTGGACGACCAACACCGAACTCCTGATCGCCCTCGGTGCGACAGACAGGATCGTCGGCCAGTACAACACCAGTAGCGGCACACCCTCGGCGCAGTACGCCGACACGGAGAAAAGGGTGCCGACGCTGAGCACATCCGCTCCGACCCGGGAGGCGCTCCTGGCGGCACGGCCCGATCTGATCTATGCGGACGGCTCCTATCTTTTTGACGGGCAGCAGTTGCCGACCATCAAGGATCTCAATGCCCAGGGCACCCAGGTGATGATCCTCAGTGGCTTCTGCACCGATGACGCCAGCAAGGCAAAGGTGCGCGACGTCGTCACGGACCTGACGGCACTGGGCACGATTCTCGGGGTCACGAGCAGGGCCGACGAGATCAAAGCCGACATCGACAACCGCCTGCGGCAGGTTGCCGCACAGGTCACCGGAAAGACTCCGGTTCCAGTAGCGATGATCAGCACCTTCAACGGGACCATCTACACCTATGAAGGGGTGTACAACGACATCGCGCAACTCGCCGGAGCGACGAACATCTACGCCGGTATCCTGCCAGCAGGCAAGTACTACGGCCAGCTCTCGGTCGAGGACATCACCAAGAAGAACCCCGGCACCCTCGTCTACCTGCTCAGCGGCAGCGAATCCGAGGACACGGCTCGCAAGTATCTGACGACGGCCCTCCCGACGCTGGAGGCGGTCAGGAGCAACCATGTGATCTTCCTGCCGCAGACTCATTCGACCAACCTCAGCGGCGTCGACGAGGTTGTCAAGCTGGCCGCCGCTCTGCATTCCTGACGATGACAGCCCTGTGATGAACGCGGTACCAATGTTCCGGCTGTTCCTGGTGAGCCGCGCCGTTTCGTGGGTCGGGACGGCGATGACACTGGTGGCGCTCCCGGTGTTGCTCTACCAACGCACCGGGAGCGCCGCTGCCGCGGGCGTGCTGGCCGGTCTTGAAGCAGTGCCCTATCTTGTCCTCGGGCTGCCGGCGGGTGCGCTGGTGGACCGATGGGACCAGCGACGCACGCTGATGCTCACCAGCTTCTCCAGCGGCCTGGTGATGGCAAGCATTCCCCTTGCGTCCTGGGCCGGGATCCTGACGACACCGCACCTGTTCATAGCCGCGGTCGGTGTTTCGTCTATCTTCGTGTTCTTCGACGCTGCCGGTTTCGGTGCTCTGCCGGCCATCGTCGGCCGCGACGCGGTCCCCGGAGCGACCGGAGCGATGGTGTCGGTGAGCACCGTGGTGAACCTGGTCGGGCCAGCTGTCGGCGGTGTCGCCGCGACCACCCTGGGCGCGGCGGGCGTCCTCGCGCTGGACGCGCTCAGCTATGTGCTCGCCGCGGTCCTGCTGACCCGGGTGCGCTGGACCGTGGAGCCGACCACCGGCAGCGCTGATGACGAAACCACCGACGACGGCACAGCCACCGGCCGACGGCGGGTCACCAGAACCCGCCGTGACATCGCTGAAGGGCTCCGGTACATCTGGGATCACCGCGTCATCCGGACGCTGACACTGCTCGGGACCGGCGCCAGCATCTCCGGCGGTGCGGTCAGCGGCCTGCTGGTCGTCGTCGCGGTTGAACAGTTCGGTCTTGCCGACGACGACTCCCGGATCGGACTGCTCTACGCTGCCGCGGCCTTCGGCACGCTGATCACCAGTATCTTCCTCAGCCGCATCCAACAGCGAGCCCCCACCGGTCTGATCACGCTGTGTGCACTCGGGGCCAGCTGGCTCGCGCTGATCTGGTGGTCGCGGAACACGGTATGGCTGCTGGGGCTGGGGATCCTCATATTGTGGCAGGCAAGTAACTCTCTGGTCATTCTCAACGGCATCGTCGTCCGGCAGGCCGTGACACCCCAACGCCTGCAAGGTCGGGTCAACACCACGGCACGGATGATCGCCTGGGGTGGAACGCCGCTCGGCGCCATGCTCGCTGGCGTGCTGGCTGAAGCCTGGGACATCCGGACAGCCCTGCTCGTCACCTCGTCGGGTGTCGGTGTGGCGCTGGCGATCGGAGTCGGGACGAACCTGCGCCGCACCGGCAAGCTTGCGGACCTCATCGGAGCGCGGGAGATGTCGGCGCCTGGAGCGCCCGCTGAACGCAATGACCAGCCGCTCACCGGAGCTCACACCGCAGTGGCACCCGAATAGCACTTCTCCGCACTACTTTCGCGTTACGCCGGAACATGCTACGGTCTTAATCGTAATGAAAACGGTTCTCGTTATGGAGAGGAGGTGGTCATGGAGGAGATCTCTTTCGAGGTGCTGACCGAGGAAGCGGTCCTCGCTGCCCCGCAGGACCCGACCACCCATGCCCTGGTGCAGAACCCGTTCGCGTGGGACGAGGAGAAGTAGTTCGCTGAACCGAAGGCGGTGAGCTACTCCTGGCCGTGGTCGCCGGTGGATATCCGCATCTCCCCGCGGCGCCGGCGACCACGGTGCCTGACCGAGGCCATTTGAGGCATCCGGCTACGCGAAAAGTACTGATAGTCGCGCAGTCTTTGGCCTACTGCGCTTGAAGAAAGGCACTCACGTGTTCGCGCCGGGTCATCATCTGTACCGAAGCGTCGACGGCAGTTGGCGTTACAGCGCACCCGGAGACGTCTTTGTTCGAATCGGCGGTGACGACCGGCTGCTCACGCTGGTACAGCAGCTCGAAGCCGGAGTCCCGGATGTGAGCGTTCCTGAGGCTGATCGGGTCGGCGTCGAGCGAATCATCGCCGCACTGACCGAACGCGGCGTGCTCGTGGATCCGGATCACAGCCTGCCCGTTCCAGCGGGTTGGAAAGTGCACATAGAAGGCGACGGTCCTCTCCCCGAGAAACTCCTCGAACTTCTCGACGAAGCCGAATGCACGGTGGGTTGCGTGGACGAACACGTGGTGGCTCGATCGGATGTCATCGTCAGCTGTGCGCAGTGGCTGCCGGACGCCCGATGGTGCCAGCTGGACAGCTGGTGCACGGAACACCGAACGCCGTGGCACGGATGCTATGCCGAGGGCACCACGTTCGTCCTCGGGCCTTTGTCGATCCCGGGGAGAACCGCGTCCTACCGGGACACCAGGGGCCGTCGACTCGCCGCGGCCGCACTACCCGACGAACTGATCGCCCACTGGGCATACCTGGACTCCGACGCGGTCAAACCGGCCGTGCGATTCACCCCGGCAGCCGTGCCGGTGCTGGCCGGTCTGCTCGCCGCGGATCTGCTGGCGTTGGCCGCGGGCGCCGGCGTCCCCAGCGAGGGCCACCAGCTCGTCATCGACCTCGCCACGCTCTCGATCACCCGCCATCGGGTACTTCCCCTGCCCGAACTTGCGGTCAACCCGGCATAGCCATGGGCAACGGCGCTATCGGCAACCGCGTAGGGGTGGGCGGCATCGACACGAACCAGTTCGTCCGTGCGGCAGACGGCGCCTTGATGGCCACCGACGTGTACCTCCCCGACGGGCTGCCCGCCCCGGCGATCGTCACCCGTACCCCCTACGGCCGGTCGGCACTGCTGGCAAACGGCATCGGATGGGCCAGGAACGGCTTCGTCTACATTGCTCAGGACGTACGGGGCCTCTACGGATCGGAAGGGATATGGATTCCCTACCACAATGAACGCTCCGATGGGCGGGCTCTCGTCGAATGGGTGGGCGAACAATCGTGGTGTGACGGGAACGTGATCCTCGCGGGAGCCTCCTACGGGTCGTTCACGGCATGGGCTGCCGCGCTTGCCGCGCCCGACCTCGTGCGCACGGTGATCAGCGAAGTTCCTGCCGCCGGGATGCGCCAAGCCAATTTCGAACCTTCGGGCGTACTGCGGCTGGCCGAATACGTCGGTTGGTGGATCGAGCATGCGGACGGCCGTACCAGCAGAAACGGGTTGTCCGCGCAGATGCTGCGATCCCGTCCGGACCTGTTGGCCACCTTCCAGTGGCCGAGATCGGCCAGCATCTATGGGCGCGGTTGCCCCATTGGTGGAGCACGATAGACCCGGATAAGTCCGACAAAGGAAAGACGGCAACCTGGGAGGCGGAACCGGGCGACCAGGAGCTTGCTTGCTGCGCACTGCCGTCCCTGCATATCGGCGGATGGTATGATCTGTTCCTGCCGCAGACCTTCCACCAATGAGCAACCGTCGGCAGCGGGTGCGATCCGCGACCGGCGCGAGGGCTCGTGGTCGGACCATGGGGACATGAACTGTCCGCCCCGAACTCCCACTCGGCCGGTGGCCGCGAGCACGGCCCCGAATCACAACTACCACTGGGCAGGATTCAGGTCGACTGGATTTCACGGGTGCTGGCAGGAGGCGACGCGTCGATCACGAAGGTTTTCCTGATGGAGGGCCAAAGGCGGCGCGATCATGTTTCTTTCGCGCTGCCGGAGGCCCAGGTCCCCGGGTCGATGGAGGACAAACAATGGTTGGATCACTGGCCGGCGTCGACCGGCATATTCCGGCTACACGCCACCGCGGACGGTGCGCTGTCACCGACGCCTCCGGATCAGACCGCCGAGCATCATTTCGACTACGACCCACTCGACCCCTTTCCCGCCCTCCCGGTCCATCGCGACCGGGCCGTCCTCGACGCCCGCCGCGACGCCGTAATCTTTCGAAGCTCCCCACTAACGCATCCCGCCGCCGTTGCCGGGTCGCCCACGGTCCGGCTGTCCGTACACACCACCGCCCCGAGCGCCGACTGGATCGTCCGCCTGGTACAGCGCTTCGACGACGGCCACGCACTCGAGATCACCTCTGGATCGGCTGTCACCGAGAGCAGCGTGCGCACCCTCGACGTCGTTCTCGGCGCCACGGCCCTGGTGCTTCATCCTGGCAGCCGGCTCGAGCTCCACGTCACCAGCAGCGATTTTCCACGGCTGGCACGTAATCTCAACACCGGCCTCGATCGATACACCACGAGTGCCACCAGGACAACCATCCAGACGATTCACAGCGGGCCGGTTCGCGGCTGTTTCATCGAATTACCGGTGATGGAGTACCAATGATTTCCGCAGATATTCCGCCGGCCGAAAGCCTGCTGGTCGACAGCCGGTTCGGTGTCATCACACAGGTCGTCCCGTACCGGCCGAGCCCCCGCATGCCCCGCTCCTGGGTCGGCTGGAGCGCACGGGCAGGCGACACCCGTACGTTCGCCGCGTGGGAGGGCGAACGATACGGTTTCGGCGCCTCCCTGGGAGATCATGATCGGGCGCGCAGAGCCGCTGTCGGGGAGGTCGTCGAACGCTACTGTGGGAACGCGGTACCCGAGGAGCTGGAGATTGCCAGCTACACCGACCTGACCGTGGCGGGACGAGGCGCGTTGGACCCGGCGGCCTTTGCTCTTTACTCCGACCACCAGTACAACGCCCGTGGCTTCCCCTTCGAGCGTTTCACCCGCGACCTCCCGGTAGCCTGGGTGCCCGGCCGCGACCTGCACACAGGGCAGCGGGTACTCGCGCCCGCGTCGATGGTCTACCTGAACTACTTCCGAGGCACACATGTGACGGAACCCGCCACCCATGCGATGCTGTACGCGGGAATCGCCACCGGCGAGAACCGCGAACATGCCGAGCGGTTCGCCCTGGAAGAACTCTTCGAACGCGACGCGAACACAATCTGGTGGGCAAGCGGAACGAGCCCGCAGACCGTTGTCGACGCCGCCGAGCTTCTGGCCCGGTACAACATGTCCCCGGACGACGGCACCGGACGGATTATCCGGCTGCTGCGCATCCCGGGGCAGTTCGACGTCCCGGTTCTCGCCGCGTTCATCGCCGAACCCGAACAGGGTCTCATCTCCTACGGCACGGCCTGTCGGGCCGACCCGCAGGAGGCGGCGAAGAAGGCCCTCGTCGAAGCCTTCGCGATGCTGGAGCTGACCGCCGAGCTGGCTGATGCCGACAGCGCGCACTGGCGGGCCCTGGCACGTGGAGAGATACCCGCACACGCCTACCGGCCCTACCATGCCGATCGGCGCTACGCCGAGGACTTCCGACCGGACTTCCATGATCTCGTCGATCTTCCCGCCGTCGCGCAGCTGTACCTGGACCCGCGCATGCAGGGGAAGCCACTCGACCGACTGCGGGACCGGACACGGCCCATCCGGCTCGCGGACATACCCGTGGTCGAGGAGACTCGGGCCCGTCAGCACTACCTGGACATCCTGGCCGAGCGGAACCTACGGGCCGTCTCAGTGGACGTGACCACGTCCGACGTCCGGGCCGCCGGTCTGACGGTGGTACGCGTGATCGTGCCAGGGCTCTACTGCAACCCTCCCGCCGCTTTTCCGTACCTCGGCGGCAGCCGGCTGTACACCGCGCCCACCGAGCTGGGCTGGGTCACCGAAGACCTGACCGAGGACACGTTGTACCCATACCCGATTCCTCACGTGTAGGGCACGCAGATGAATCTCTCCGCGATTCTTGACCCGAGAACGGGCATCATCCGCCGGATCGAGCGCAATACCATCGCGCCCACACTGCCACCCGAATTCTTCATGGTCACAGCTGTGCTTTCCGACACCACGAGGTTCTCCGCCTGGGCCAGCGACTTCGCCGGGGCCGGATATGCACTGCTGGACGAAAGCGCCGCGATCGGACCCGCCGTCGGAGAGGCTGTCGAGCGGTACTGCGGCAATCTGGTCCCGGCCGGGTTGCGCCGTGCCACGTTCGCCGAGCTCACCGCATCCGGCTGTCAGGTCGTCGATCCACGCTCGGTGGTCCTGTTTTCCCCCACGCAGTACGGCTCACCACGCTTCCCGTTCGTCGAATTCAGTGAAGATTTCGAACTGGAGTGGGTGTGCGGCACCCAGATGCCGACCGGAGCCGTCGTCTGGGTCCCGGCGAATCTTGTCTGGGTGTCGTACGCGCATCGGGCACCTGCCCGCCGCGTGCCATTCCTCAACCCGGTCCTCAGCTCCGGGCTGGCCGCCGGGGTTGACGAAGCCGGAGCCCAGTGGTCAGCGCTGTGCCAGATGGTCGAACGCGACGCCCTGACCATGGCCTGGCATGGTCGCCGGCCGCTGCGAGAAGTGATCCCGCCACCCTGGCTGGCGCAGCTCGGCGCAGGGGCGCAGGGGAGCCTGACGACCCGCTTCATCGAATTCCCCAACGAATTCGGAATGATCGTCATTGGTGCGCTGGTATTCGATGAGACCAGCGGCCACCTCTCCATGGGCGCGGCCTGCCGGACCACAGCGGAACCGGCGATGCGCAAGGCTCTGGCCGAAGCCTTCCAGCTGCAGATGTTCGTCGGCGATCTCGACGACCCAGACGGGTCGTACATGCGTGCCGCGCGTCGCCCGGACAGCCCACTCAAGCGGTGGCGAGCCGACCGGTTCTACCTCGACGACTGCCGTGATGATCTCGCCGACATCGTCGAATACTGTACCCACCTGCAGCTCTTCCTCGATCCGCGAATGCAGGACCGCCTGGAGGCCGAACTCGCTGATTCCATCACCGGGACGGTCACCTGGGAAAGCCTCGACACGGGCGCGCCTTTCGCCGCGACAACCGATCCCCTGATTCTCGCAGAAACGTTGGCGCGGGCAGGTCATCCGGTGGTGTCGGTCGACGTCACCACCGAAGATGTGCGTCCGACCGGTATGCGCGTCGTGCACACGCTGGCGCCCGGGCTGTACTCGAACTCGTCGGTCGGCCTGCCGTTTCGCGGTGGTACGCGGCTGGCCGAGCAACTTGCGGCGGTGGGTAAACCCCGCCGAGACTTCCCCTTGCCGCATTAGTCGGGTCGCCGACCGAGCGGGAACACCACCGTCGGGAACATCGAGTCGGGGATTCTCAGCAACTGCGTGACGATATGATCGTCGAAGGCCGTCACCGCACATGCGGCCAGCTCGAGGGCGGTCGCGACCAGGTAAAGATTTTGAACGGCAATCCCCGAGTCGACATGCAGCGTCCGGTAGTGGCGGATCGGGTATTTCACGAGCGTGGTATCCAGTCGGGCAACCAGAAAAACCATCACCGGTGCCCGTTCGGCGAAATCGGGTTGAACCAGCACCGAACGCAGCGCTGCCGTCGGGTCGCCGGACCACAATGTCTCCAGACAGTGACCGTCGGGTTCGTAGCGAAACACCCCGCCGGGTATGTCGCCACCGGGTTTGGCTGTCACGTATACCGTTAGTGATGGCAGGCCGCCCGCGGACGGAGCCATGCGTAACTGGTGCTTTCCACCAGCGGGCAACCGGACCGTTCGCTGCGGCCCAAGTGCCCACCGTAACAGCGACGACAGCTCCTCCGCGCCTGGTGGTTCGACATGAAACCGATAATGGGACTTGCGGGCTGCGAGTACCTCGTCGAGTCCGACCGCCACGTCCGACCGCGGTCGAGGTAGTGCAATCTGAGCCGTAGCCCTGGACAGCCCGTCAAGCACAACCTCACGGGTTGGGAGGCCGTTGAGAAGTCGCTGGATCTGCCGAACGCGGCCGATCGCGCTTGTCGTGTCACCCATACTCGTCCCCTCCGGCTCGGAGAATCGACTCCGATAATCATTAGAGATTTCCGTAACCTCCTGAGGCGTGCAACAGCTCGCGCCGGCGGCTGTCGCCCGATTCTTCCTCCGCCAGGTACGTGCCAGGCGTACGGCGGCCGATATGGGCGAGGACGCGGCTGACGTCGGGTTCGGGGGAGGAACCGGCGTCGCAGTTCCATCGAGTCGGGCAGGTCCGGGTCGAACCAACGGTCACAGTGGTTGTCGCCGCGTTCATGGCGAGTGTCGAGGCTCGGGCATGTGTTCTTCTCTCCGTATCTGGGAAGGGAGTCACCCATCGGCGTCGCAGGGCGGCGTCGAGCGGACCTCTGCCACGGCATATTCCACAGTCGATATGAAAACGATTTTCTTTAGTCTATCGGTTCATCGACGACCACGCCGGTCAGATCGTCCGTGAGGCCATCCACTACGTCCAGGAGGAGAAGTCGTGACCACCGCAACCGCGCACTCCCCGCACCACAGTGTCACCGAACACAGCCATGAGGCTGGGTGTGGGCACGTGGCCGTACCGCACGGCGACCACGTCGACTATGTCCACGACGCCCACCTGCACCGCTCACACGGGGACCACTACGACGAGTGTGAGCCCGCGGGGCACACCGAGTGTGGCGGGCACACTCACGCCCATGGCGACGGCTGTGGGCACGTGGCCGTGCCGCACGGCGACCATGTCGACTACCTCCACGACGGGCACCGGCACGCCGCGCACGACGGCCACTGGGATGATCACTGACGGTCGCACGCTGCCGAGTACCAGGGTGTCACGGCCTCCGTACCGGCCTCACGTCACGCCGGTCGCGCCGGTCGCCGGTCAGCGAC
>NZ_CAAAFT010000185.1:21014-23256 GCF_900634765.1 Candidatus Protofrankia californiensis
CGTCACGCCGGTCGCGCCGGTCGCCGGTCAGCGACCGGCGGTCCACGTCACGCGTTGGTCAGACCGTCCCGGCGACAGCGTTTTCCCGTGCTGTGCGGGCGGGCGGGAGCAGCCCGGGTGTGGCTCGGAAGTCGGGGTCGATCTGGGTGGTCAGGTCCATGCCGGTGGCGTCGTTGGCCCACGCCACGGCGTTGCGTAGGTGGATGTCGTGCATCTGCGTGACGAAACGGTCCCAATCCCGGACGGTGACGTCAACCGCGTGCTGAATCTCGGCCAGCGCCGCCAGGTTCTCCGGTTCGAGATTGCCGATGTCGAACGGCCGGCCCTGTTCCATCGCCCGGACCGGTGCCGACTGGGTGAAGCAGACCAGCAGGTCCTCGCCGATCTCCCGGCGCAGGAACGCGACGTCCTCGACATCGGTGACCTTGTTCCCGAGCACGGACAGGGTGACGTCGAAGTCGGCGGCGTACTCGCGGTACTGCCGATGCACCGCGACCCCCTTCCGGGTCGGCTCGCAGACCAGGAAGGTGTGGTCGAAGCGGGTGAACAACCCGGACGCGAACGCGTCGGCGCCGGCGGTCATGTCCACCACCACGTATTCGCCCGCGGTGTCGAGCAGGTGGTTGAGCAGCAGCTCGACCGATCCGAGCTTGGAGTGGAAGCAGGCCACGCCGAGGTCGTCCTCGGTGAACGCGCCGGTGGCCAGCAGCGTCACACCGGCGACGTCGACACCGAAGCGTGCCCACAGCGGATTGTGGCCGGTCACCGACAGCAGCCGCGACCCGGACCCGGGAGGTGTCGTCTTCACCATCACCGATGTGGACGGGATGCGCGGGTTGTCCCCACGCAGGTAGTCCTTGATTGCGTCGATGTGCTCGCCCATCGGCGGCGGCGTGGTGTCGTCGTCGAGGCCGAGCGCGACACCGAGGTGCTGGTTGATGTCGGCGTCGATGGCCAGGACGGGGCGGCCGAGGGCGGCCAGGTGACGGCAGAACAGCGCGGACAGCGTGGTCTTCCCGCTGCCGCCCTTGCCGACGAATGCGATCTTCACGGTGTGCTCCGAGGTCGTGGCGGCACTGCTACGGTCGGACACGATACCGGAATCGTAATCGTTTTCGTTAAGTCTCTAGCGGCAGGCCTGTCCGGGTCAGGCGGTAGCCGACGGCGCTCCCGTCTCGACAGCAGAGCCGCAACCCGGACCGCAGCCGCACGCATCCGCCTCGGTGGCCGGCACCGCCGTGGCGGCGGGGGTCGGGCAGCACCCCCTTCCCTGCCAGGCATCGCAACCCTCCTTGACCGTCACCATGGCGATTACCAGGGCGGCGGTCGGGTCCGCCCACGACCAGCCCAGCGTGGCGTGGGCGAGCAGGCCGGCAGCATCCCGGACAGGTAGGTGTACAGCAGTCGTTACATGACATGATCGCCGCGCCGGATTGGCCGTCGGATCAGCGATGCCCCGGCGGGTCACTCGCCACAGACCGTAGTGCCGCCCTGGTGGACGTGACCGACTCGTCGCGACATGACCCTGCCGGGTCGCGCCCGAATTGCCCCCGAAGGAAAACCATCTGTATATTGGATAGACACACTCTGTGACTGGAGGCTGCATGGCCACGACCCGAGCACCACAAACCGCTCCTCTGCTGACACCCGCTGAGGTAGCCACCATGTTCCGGGTGGACCCCAAGACCGTGACCCGCTGGGCCAAGGCCGGAAAACTGACCTCGATCCGCACCCTTGGCGGCCACCGCCGCTACCAGGAAGCCGAGGTCCGTGCGCTCTTGACCGGCATCCCCGCCAGGGATGACACGGCCTAACCCACCACGATCAACTACACCGTCAAGGCTCCCCGTTCCCGGGCCGGCGGAGCCTTGACACACACCCCGGTACGCCACCGATCCTGATCCCAGACGGACAGACCCACAGCGTGAGGAGGCTACCGGGCTACCCCGTCGCGGCGAATCCGTCGCTCGTGGGGAGGACGAGGGTGGCGACGGCTCCGCCGTCGGGATGGTTGGCGGCGCTGACGGTCCCACGGTGCGCGTGGGTCGTCGCGGCGGCTATGGCGAGTCCGAGGCCGGTTCCGCCGTGGTCGCGGGTGCGAGCGGCGTCGGACCGGCTGAAGCGTTCGAAGGCGTGGGGGAGGAATTCCGGGGGAAATCCGGGGCCGTGGTCGCGGACCTGGACGGCGGCGGTCGTCCCGGCGTCGGCTCGGTGGGCTCGGACCTCGACTGCGGGGCGTGGC
>NZ_CAAAFT010000185.1:23670-24212 GCF_900634765.1 Candidatus Protofrankia californiensis
TTCCGAAGGCCCGTGCTCCGATCCACGTCGCAGCCGGCCTGGCGCGGCGTTCATGAGGAGGTTCATGATGAGGCGGGTGGTCGGGCACGACTTGTTCGAGAAGCGCGCCCAACAGCGGCAGGACGGTGCAGGACAGGGCCACGGCCAGGAGCCACCCGGCGGCGACGTCGGTGGGCCAGTGCATTCCCAGGTAGATGCGGCTGGTGCCGACGGCGAGCGCCCACGCCACAGGGACCGCGACGGCCGCGACCCGGGTTGAGCGCCGCCGAGCGCGGTGGGCGAGAGCCGCGGCAAGCCCGGCGGCGACCAGCGCGGATGTGGTGGTGTGCCCAGACGGCAGGGCGGGGCCGGACGCGTGCCAGTCCCAGTCCGCCGCGGGTGGCCGGGCGCGGTCGACGGCGTGGGCTAGTGAGGTTCGGACCAGTTGTCCCACTGCCAGGGCCGCGGCTCCGACGGCCGCACCGTGCAACCACCATCGCCGTCGGCCTATCGCGACCGCGCCAGCTGTCGCTGCCAGGACGTACGCCCAACCGCCGTTCCCG
>NZ_CAAAFT010000185.1:24558-38528 GCF_900634765.1 Candidatus Protofrankia californiensis
GACGTACGCCCAACCGCCGTTCCCGCTGTCGGTGACCGCGGTCGCGACGTCGGTCGCCGGGGTGCTGCGGTGGGACAGCGCCCACTGGTGGAGGGCGGCGTCGACGGCGAACGGGGTGCCGTGGCGGGCGGCGACGGCAGCCACGAGCACCGCCAGCAGGAGCCCCGCCACGGCGGTGGCAAGACGACGAGGGGCGCTCACGGTTGTCTCCTTTCGCGCTGCCGGAGGGCGTGGGCGGGGCGTCAGCCAGTGAGTGCTCCGGTGGCCAGGAGCCCGAACAGCGCGAGGCCTACGGCGACGCGGTAGGCGACGAACGCGTCGAAGGAGTGCTTGGCGACGTACTTCAGGAGCCAGGCGATCGAGGCGTACGCCACGACGAACGACACCAGCGTGCCGACCGCCAGCGGCATGACGGCTACCCCGCCGCCGACGGCGTCCTTCAGCTCGTACAGACCCGCGCCGGTCAGTGCAGGAACGGACAGGAAGAACGACAGCCGGGTGGCCGCCACCCGGTCCAGGTCCCGGATCAGCGCGGTGGACATGGTGGCGCCGGACCGGGAGAACCCGGGGAACAGCAGGGCGAGGATCTGCGACGAGCCGACGACCATGGCGTCGGGGAGGTCGATGTCGTCCTCGCCGCGCTTGTGCCGCCCGAACCGGTCGGCGAACCACATCACCGCGCTGCCAGCCAGCAGCGAACCGGCGACCACCCACAGCGAGGCCAGCGGGCCGTCGATCAGGGGCTTGGCCGCGAGACCCACGACGACGACAGGAATGGTCGCGTAGACCACCCACCAGGCGAACTTGTAGTCGTGATTCTGCCTGGCCTCGGGGTTGGTCAGCCCGTGCGCCCAGGCTCCGACGAAACGGCGGATGTCGGCGAAAAAGTACACCAGGACGGCCGCGATCGCGCCGACCTGGATGACCGCGGTAAACCCGACGACGGCACTGTCGTCGACCGAGATCCCCATCAAGCCTTCGGTGATCTTCAAGTGGCCGGTGGAGGAGATTGGGAGAAACTCCGTCACGCCCTCGACGATGCCGAGGACGACGGCCTGCCCGACGCTGATCGCGCTCACGTGATCGTGTTCCTTGGGGTGGGTTGGGCGCGGCGGTAGCCGCACGGTCACATGCTGGAGCCGTGTCGGCTCCAAGGGTCGGAGGAGCAGCCGGGCCCGGCGCTGGCAGGACCCGTTCGGTCGACGGTGCGGTTCGTCCGCCAGTCGGACCAGCGTTGCGCGCCGCGGGTCACCGACTTGCGTGGACGAATTGCGCGTTAGGACACCACGCATGTGAAGACGATGTAACACCTCCGCGCAGGTCGTGCGAAGCTCAGCCGATGCGATCTTGACCGACGATGCCGTGAGGAGCCGGCCCGGTACGCGCCTGTTCGCGCAACCGGTGAGTTCGCACGGTCGGCAGTTTGCCACGGTCGTCGCCAGCCTGTCCCTGGCCCCCTACCGGCAGACCGAGGAGATCGCCGTCGTCGCCCTTGCCCGCTCCCGTTGCGCTGATGAGTAGCGCAGAAGCCCTGGTCAGGCCGACAGACGAATTTCCGGCACCGATACGGGGCGGTTCAATGCGGGGGCACTCACTTCGGGACAGATTGGCCCGGCGCTGCTGCGACCAAGCCGACTTCTCCGACGGTGATGGCCAGGCGTTTATCGTAGGTCACAAAGGCGCTGATTGTCTTTCCTGACGCAACGAGCTGGTCCGCGGTGGCCAGGTGGATGGCATCCGGTGACCGCAGATGGGGGAACGGGTAGGCGCCCGCGGTGGCTCGGACCGCGTCGTCGATGTCCAGCCGGTCAAGATGGGCGAGGACCAGTACTACGGCCGTGGCCATGACGGTCGCGGCCGGACGCGACATCCGGCTGGACACCGCGTGACCGTGCGGGTGTCGACGGAGGCTTTTCTCTGGCTGTGGGTAGGACGAGGGGGTCTGGCGGTCGACCTGACCGTCAGAAACGTGGCGATGGGGATGGCCGCGTTGCCGACGGCTCCGGCGAAGGAGGGAGACGGTGGTCACGACGAGGTGGTTTTTCGAACCCGGGCACACGGGCGCGGAGTTCAAGGCCAGGCACATGATGGTCACCTACGTACGGGGGCAGATCAAGAACATTCACGGGTTCGTCGAGTTCGATCCGGACGAGCCTGAGAAGGCCCGTGTTGAGGCGACGTTGGACGCGACCGGGGTGTACACCGGCGAGCCCACCCGAGACGCTCACTTGCGCAGCGCGGACTTCTTCGACGTCGAGCACCACCCGACGTGGACGTTCGCAGGAACCCGAGTGGCTCAGCTGAGCGCGACCGAGTTCGAGCTCACCGGGGATCTCACGGTCCGCGGTGTCACGCGTCCGGTGACGGTGAACGTGACCTACCTCGGCCAGTGGGACACGCCTTGGTGGGAGAACGGTCGGGACCTCGGGCCGCGGCGACGCACGGGCTTCGTGGCCACGACCCGGATCAACCGGCACGACTTCGCCGTGAGTTGGAACGACGTTGTCGACCGTGGCGGTGTCGTGGTCAGTGACATGGTCGACGTCAGCGTCGATGTCGAGGCCGTCCTCGAACCCGCTGCAGCCGGCAGCGCCTAAAAGCATCGATCAGGTCGCGGTGGGATGCCGGGATCTCGGCCGTTTCGGGTGTGGTCACACCCTCGTGCTTACTCGCCTCAGTTGGTCGTTGCCGCAGCGAGGTCCGGGTGACCGGCGGGGTGTTCGTCAGTCGTCGGTTCTGGCCAGGATCGGCGTGGCCGCCGGATACTGGCGGGACGAGATCGCGACGGTCATCAAGGGCCGGGGCCTGACCAGCTTCGAGCAGTACGCCGAGCTGGCGCGGGTCGGGCGCAGCACGCCACTTCAGCCGACGCACCGGCGAGCGGTGTGGGAGCTGTACGAGCGTTACGAACAGTTGCGGACCGAGCGCGGCCTCCTCGACCGTGACGATGTGCTGCTGCTGGCCCGCGACCTGGTTCGCCGGAAGACCGGCACCGAATTCGACGCGGTGATCGTTGACGAGGTGCAGGACTTGACGTGCGTCGGACTGCAACTGCTGCACGCCTTCGTCGGTGACAAGCCGGACGGTCTGCTCGTCGTGGGAGATGGCCGGCAGTCCGTCTATCCCGGCGGTTTCACCCCGTCCGAGGCCGGTGTCTCCGTCGTCGGGCGCTCCACCGTGCTGCCGCGCAACTACCGCAATCGCGAAGCGATCCTGCGCTATGCCCAGCAGGTGGTCGTCGACGACAGCTTCGAGGATCTCGATGTCGCCGCGGAACGCGGACTACGCGATGTCCAGATCGATCGGCTCGGCGGTGATGTTCACGAGGCCGACGTCGCGGACCCGGCGGCGCAGGTGTCGGCACTCTGCGCTCATCTGCTCGAATCCCATGCCGGCCGGGACATCCGTTACGGTGACATGGCCGTGCTCGCGCCGACGAACGCCGAGGCGGAGAGCTGGCGGCACGTCCTGACGAAGAACGGCATTCCCGCGATCTCTCTCAAGGAGTACGACGGAACCACCTGCGACGCGGTCAAGGTCGGCACCTACCACCGGGCCAAGGGCCTCGACTTCGCCCACGTATGCATACCGAATCGCAACCGTTTCCCCCGGCCGCGGCATCCGTCCGAATCCGCCGACGCCTATCGCGAGCGTGCCCAGCTGGAGCGCCGGCAGCTCTACGTCGCCCTCACGAGGGCCCGCGACAGCCTCTGGGTGGGCATGCGTGAACCGCTCGCGGGAGGTCGGTAAGCCGCTCGCTGAGGCCCACGCCGGTCCACCTGTTCCCGGGTTGAAGCGGCGACGAGCTCGCGGTGGCGGCTGTGTCGATACAGGACGCTCACCTGGTCAGTCCGGACAATCGGCGAGAAGGTACGAGGCGGTGGCCGCGGCCACCGTGACGGTGAGGACGGACGGCCCGCCCCGAACTTCTTCGCCAGCGGGTGCGCCGCGCCGAACGCCGCCATACAGGCCGAGCAGGACACCCGTCAGGGCGGGGCCGCGGGAGCGCAGCCAGGTGCGTCCGCACGACGCGCAGACGGTGCTGTTGGCGAGGGGCGGCCCGTTTGGAAAGCTTGTTTTGGAAAGCATGGTTGGGAGTGGCCCTCGCGGGCTCGATTCTCGTATCGTTCGCAGCGGCTTGCCGCCTTCACCCGCAGGCTTCGGGGTTCCCTCTCGCTGTCAGGCGCCCGGCCGGTGTGGGGATCGCCGGGACCGGTGCGCTGATGGTGGGCGGCTGCCTGCGGAAGGTGGATGTGGTTGACAGCCGGCTCGGCTCGCGGACGTGTCCGGTCAGGAGGGCCGTCCGCCCTTCGGGGTGAGGCCCAGTGACCGGATGAGCTGGGTTAGTTCCTCGCGGAAGAGCTTGTCCGGGCTGATGGTCTGGGTGCGCAGATGGCCGTAGATCTCCAGTGACACCAGGCCGTGCAGGCGGGCCCAGAGGTGTAGGGCGAGTGCCACGGCGGCCGGGGGGAGGTCCGGGAATGCCGGGCGGACCTTGTCCAGGAGGCCGGCGTCGAAGTCGGACCACCCGAAGTCGCTGCCTGTGTAGAGGTGTTCGGCGTGGGGCCAGGCGGCGGCCGCGAGGGCGGTGAGGCCGGTGCAGACCCGGCGTGCGGCATCCGGGGCGCCGCCGCCTGCGGGGGCTCGGTAGCCGGGTACGGGGTCGCCGTAGATGAGGCGGAAGCCTTCGGGATTGGCCAGGGCCCAGCCCCGGAAGGCGCGCGCCCATGCCTGGATCCGGTCGGCTGGCTCCTCGGCGGGGATGGCGTCCCAGGCGGCGTCCACGGTGTCGGCCAGCGAGGTGTACACGTCGTTGATGAGTGTGGTGACCAGATCGTCGCGGGTGGTGAAGTAGCCGTAGATGGCGTTGGCGGTCATGCCCATCTCGCGGGCGATGGCCCGCAGCGTGATCGCGTCGGGTCCGCCCGAGGCCATCAGCTCGAGGGCGACCGTCTTGATTTCCGCTGTCGTCTCGGTCCGTAGTCGCTCGCGGCGTCCCCGTGTGTGTCCCGCAAGCGCGCTTCCCATAGCAGCCACTCTACAGCGTAGCCAGACGGATTGCCGTATCGTAACTTCACGACGTATAGTTTCCACACACATCACAGCACGAGGGGGAGTTATGCACGTCGGAGTCATCGGGGCCACGGGCAGCATCGGCAGTCGCGTCGTCACCGAAGCCCTCGGCCGGGGCCATCACGTCACGGCGTTCACCCGCGATGTCACGCAGATCAGCGAGGAGAGGGAGAACATCGTCTGGAAGAGCATCGACGTCCTCGACGCCGGCAGGATAGCCGCGGTCATCCCTGGTCTGGACGTGTTGATCAGCGGATTCCAGCCCGGCAACGCCGCCAAGGATCTCGCGGATACCGTCAAGCGTTCGATCTCCGATCCCATGGTCTACGCCACCGCCGCGCGGGCGCTGGTGAAGGCGCTGGAGAGCCACCCCCGGATCCGGCTGATCGTGATCGGCGGCGCCGGCAGCCTGGAGATCGAGCCCGGACTCGTACGAGCCGACTCCGACGAGCACCTGCATGCGAGCCTCGATCTGCTCGGCCTTCCCAGGGAGTACGCCGCCGCGGTACGCGGTCATCGGGACGCCCTGAACGTCCTGCGTACGTCCAACCGGCTGTGGACCTACTTCAGCCCCGCAGAGAACATCGCTCCCGGCGAGCGGACGGGCCGGTTCCGGATCGGCGGCGACCAGCCGGTCCTCGACCCCGACGGGCACAGCCGCATCTCCATGGAGGATGCCGCCGTCGCGCTTGTCGACGAGGCGGAGCTGCCCCGCTTCGTCCAGCGCCGCTTCACGATCGGCTACTAAGCGGACGCCGACGGGGGGACGTCAGTGGCGAGCCGACGCTGCGGCCACGTTCGTCGTGGACGGCTCGGCCCGCCCCTGGACCTGGACCTGGGCCGACGGATGCCGGTGTCGCCGCCGGCATCCGTGCCCGTGTCCCCGTTGGAGGCAGCGTCCTCGCGGCCGGGCCCCCACGGCCGATCCTCTGCATGTCGAGGTTGGTTGAAGATGACCCTTCCCGACGTCCCCGATGCCGCCGACGGCACCGTACTGACCGTCCCGCCGCGCTCGTGGTGTCGCTCCGGCCCGTGACACGCGGAATCCTGCGGCGACAGATGGACCGGCCGGAACTGGTCACGACCAGTCCTCTCCCACGCAGGTTACGGAGGACTCTGCAGATGTTCGGGCCGGTCAGCTCGAATGACCGCCGTCCCGCGTGTCGCCGGGACGAAGGTTTCGCAGAATATCGAGCACGGCCGCCGCATCACGCACGGCGGAGGGCGGCAGCCGGACATAGAGCTGAATGGCGGTGACCCCGGGCTGGATGTAGCGCGCCACCTGCTCGCGGCACTCCTCGGGGCTGCCATGGACGAAAAGGCCGTCGACGACCGCGTCCGGCAGGGCTGCGGCCGCGCCGGCCCGGTCACCGGCCAGCCAGCGGGCGTGGCTGTCCGCGAGGAGGTCGCCGTTTCCGAGCCACTGATGAAAAGCGTGGTACGGCTCCTGGTTGAGGATCCATCCGAGGAACGGCCGCGTTGCCGCGCGCGCCGCGGCGCTGTTCGTGGTGGGCGCCACGAACACCTTGACCACCAGTTCCTGCCCAGGTCGCCTCGGCCCGGCGGCCTCGACGACCCGCGGGACGTCGCGGGCGAACAGCAGGTTCGTGACCACACCGTCCCCTTCGGCGAAGCCCAGCCGCAGCATCCTCGGCCGCAGGGCCCCGAGTATCACCTTGGGCGTCACCGCCGGCGGCTCGGCGAGCGCGAAGCCGCGGATCGAGAACGTGTCGAAATCACCGGCGACGGCCTCGCCGCGCAGTGCACGCGTGAGGAAGCGCAAGGTGTCACGAGTGCGTTGAAACGGCTGGGTGAAAGGGATCCCGTTGATGTCGCTGACGTGCGCGGGCACGGATGACCCGATACCCAGCACGAGCCCGCCGGAGGTGAGATCGGCGAGTGTGGCGGCGGTCTGCGCCAGGACGGCGGGGCCGCGGGTGAACACCGGCACGATCGCCGACGCCAACCGGAGTGACGGTGCCCAGGCGGCGCCGACGGCCAGCGGGGTGAACGCGTCCGTTCCACCGCCTTCGGCGGTCCAGACATCGGTGTAGCCGGCGTCGACGAGGCCTTCGAACAGCGGCCGGTGCGCGCGCAGCGGCAGGCCGGGAAGCGGCAGGGTGACCCCCCAGCGCACATCTCCCTCCGATCCCTCCGACGTGTCGGCGGTTCCTTCTGACGTGTCGGCGTTCACGCGATCATGCTCTCCTGTCGGTGTCATCGCTGGAGCGGTCTCCTGTGGATGCGGGCGCCGGGCCGGGTAGCAGGCGAGGGACGGCGGCGACCAGCTGGCGGGTGTATGGGCGGGTGACGAGAGAACCTGGACCGCGTCGTCGCCTTGGTTATGTTTCGTCTCCCCTCGAAGATCCCGGTCTGGAACGTCCTGGGCCCGCAGGCCGGGATACCCGGGCTGTCGACGATCCTGCTGGCCGTGGCATTGCCCAACCAGGAAGGTGTTCGTCCTGTTACTCCACTCACGGGCTCCGGTCACGTTCGTGTCGCGGTCGCGGTGACGTGACGCCCGCGCGGTCTGACACCCGTCCATGGTGACTCTTCCGCGTGCCGTCTGGTGCCGATGACCATGTCTGGGCCGCGCGGCGAGGCCTTGGCGCGCATGTCAGAAGTCGGCGCCCTCCGCGCGTCGGAAGCGAGCGCAATGTGTTCGCGCGACTCGCCGCGGGGCGTGGGGGACATGAGCGTGAGCGGTGGAACCGCCTTCGGCCCTGGGTCAGAGTCTCGTGGTGGCGGTCTCCCCCTCCAAGGCTGAGTTGGCGGTGGCGGCCTCGGCCTCGGCGATGATGCGGCGTTCCTCGTCACGGTTGGCCCGGTACTGGAGGATCGAGTAGGCGAGGGCGGCGGCCCAGACGGCGTAGATGACGGTGTAGCAGATATAGAGGACGCGCTCGGAAGCGCCGATCCAGTCGCTGCGCAGCAGGGTGCGGGTGTTGGTGAGAATGATGATGCCGCCGACGCCGGAGCCGAGCACGCGCGGCGGAATGTGCCGGACGAGCCAGGCCGCGATCGGCGCGGCGATGACGCCGCCGATCAGCAGGGCAGCGACCCAGGCGAAGTCGATGTTCTTGGAGCCGATGCCGACGATGAAGCCGATGCTGGCGGCGATCGCGATGAGGAACTCGCTGGTGTCGATGGAGCCGATCGTCTTGCGGGGTTCCAGGCGCCCGCTGGCGAGGATGGCGGGGGTGCCGACCGGGCCCCATCCGCCCCCGCCGGTCGAGTCGACGAAGCCGGCGACGATGCCGAGCGGAGCGAGGAAACGCTTGTGCAGGGGCTTGCCGAGGTTGCCCTTGGGCAGGCCGACGACGGTGAACCGGATCAGGATGTAGAGACCGAGCGTGAGCAGGATGATCGACATGAGCGGAGCGGCTGTCTCGGTGGACAGGCCGGACAGGAACGTGGCGCCCGCGAACGCGCCGACCGCCCCGGGTAGGCCGACATTGGCGACGACCTTCCACTCGACGTTGCCGAAGCGCCAGTGGGAGATACCGGAAACGAGCGTCGTGCCGATCTCGGCGAGGTGGATGGTGGCCGACGCTGCCGCCGGACTGGTCCCGATGGCCAGTAGCAGGGTGGTCGAGGTGACCCCGTAGGCCATGCCGAGGCTGCCGTCGACGAGCTGCGCGCCCAGGCCCGACAAGGGCGAGAAGCAGGCGGCACAGGCTGCCGGGCCACGCTGACACGGCGCGTACACCCCGCTGGCGCGTGCTGTCCCCACTCCGCTGCGGACTCCCGCGGGCTGCGGTTACCGCAGGGGGGACGGTCGGTGATGACGGGGGAGGGATCAGTGATGACGGGGGAGATCGTGCGCGACGCGGATGAAGCTACGGACGAGAGCGGCCTCTGCGGTCGTCCGCCAGACAAACCCCATCTCGAAGGGCGGCGTGTCCAGCAACCGGGCGTAGAAAATGTCACGTCGAGCATGTCGCCGGGCCACCTGAATATCCACCGTGCTGATGGCCTGGCCGGCGGCGGCGACCAGCAGGATCTCGTTCAGAGTGGTAACTGCCGGCCCGCGCGCGAGAGCCTTCCCGAGTGGAGTCTGTCGGGGCAGGTGGGCGTCCCGCCAGTAGTCCGGCACAGAAGCGACAACATCTGCGAACGTGTCGTCGGCGACGTCCTCCAGACAGATCGCCTCGCGACCGGCGAGGCGGTGCCGGCCGGATAGCGCCAGCAGTTTGGGCTCGCGGAGGAGGATCCGGCCCGTGGTCAGGTCGGGTTCGCGCACGGGGAACTTGGTCAGCGCAAGGTCGACATCCCCCGGCGTATTGGTCCGTACTGGTCGTCGAGATGAATCTCGTGGAGCGAGATCTCACAGTCCGGATGGTGGTCGCGGAACACCTGCATGGCGGCGAGGAGAAAATCGCCGGCGGTGGGTCCGAGGAAACCCACGCGAAGAACTCGGTTGACCTCGTAAGCGGCGGCAATCGCCTTTTTGAGGGCTGCGTTTGTCAGCGCGTGGGCCGGTTCCAGATCGTTACGGAACTGGCAGCCGATCGGGGTCAGCGCCACCGTGCGGCTGGTGCGTTCGAACAGCGGAGTCCCGATGCGGCGTTCCAGCCGTTGGATCGTCTGGCTGACCCGCGCCTTCGACAGGCGTAGCCGCTCGGTGGCACGCCCGAAGTGCAGCTCCTCGGCCAGGACCAGGAACGCTTCGACCTCATGTCGTTCCACCGCCAACCTCCCTGATCGTTAACCGAACGCGTCCGATTGTTTCGTTCTTCCCTGTTGTTCGTCCATGGCCGCCGGGGCCAGGGTGGGCATGGTCCGCTTCACGCCAATCCTCAGGAGAGCCTTTACCATGACCGTGCTGATCCCCGGGTTCGACTACCAGCGGGTGACCGTCGGTGATGTGACACTCAATGTCGCGTTCGGAGGCCGTGGAAATCCGGTTATTCTACTGCACGGATTCCCGCAGACACACTTGGCATGGCGGCATGTCGCGACGGATCTCGCCGCCGACTATCAGGTCATCTGCCCGGACCTGCGGGGCTACGGTAACAGTGACAAACCGGCCGACGATGCCGGCCACACCGTCTACAGTAAGCGCACGATGGCCGTTGACATCGTCGCGCTCGCCGGTCAGCTCGGCCACGACCGTTTCGCCGTTGCCGGCCACGACCGTGGGGCGGGTGTCGCCTTCAGAGCTGGGTTGGATCATCCCGACCGGATCAGCCACCTCGCGGTCCTCGGGGTGATTCCCATCACCGACCTGTGGAAGGCGCTGACCGCTCAGCTCAGCGTTGCACTCTTCCACCTGTACTTCATGGCTCACTCAGCTCCGCTGCCAGAGCGAATGATCGGTGCGGATCCCGACGAGTACTTCGGCTATTTCCTGGACGTCTGGGTCAGCGATCCGGCCGCGATACCCGCCGACGTGCGGGCGGCCTATCTCGGCGCGGCGCGCAGACCAGAGAGTATCCGCGCGATCTGCGCAGACTACCGGGCAGGAGCATGTGTGGATGGCCGCCACGACGAGGAGGATCTTGCCCGGGGCAGGCGGCTCACGATGCCAGTCACCGCTGTGTGGAACCAGGGGGCCGGGACTGCGCCTCCCTTTGACTTCGAAGGAGCCTGGAGGACGTGGGCACCGAAGCTTCGCAGCGTCGTCCTCGACGGCGGCCACCTGCTCCCCGACGACCGACCCAAGGAGGTCACGGCCGCCCTGCGGACCCTGCTCGACCAGACCTGAGCGGGGTGTAATCCGTCGCCGATTCCTCGCCGGCACCGACCAGTGGCGTCCCGACGAAGCTCAGGATCAGTGCCGCGACTACTCCCGCCACCTGACGGTGGCCGCCCCGGGACGCTCCCGCCCCGGGACGCCCACGTCGCGAGACGATCATCGTGACGGACGATCGCCACGCCTGGTAGGAGTGGCAGCCGCAGCTTTTTCTACAGCTCTTTCTACGCCGGTGACGGCGCGTCCTGGAGCGTCTCGACGCTCCAGGAGAAGCCGTACGGGACGAGGAAGTCCAGGAAGTCCGCGACCCCGTAAGCCTCGGACGGCGCAAGCACACCAGGCCGGACGGGCTGCGAGAGCAGTCGCCGGACGGCCTCGACCGCGATCACCGCGGTGCATCCGTAGATGTCACGACCCTGCAGGAGGCCGCGGGCACGGCGTCCATCGGAGCCGACAGCGTCCGCGACGATCGTGAACGCGGCCGCGGGCCGCCGCGCCTCGGTAGGCCCTTCTGGAAGACCGTTGACAATCTCGGCCACCGCGTCCACGGGCATCTGGAGAAGCTGGAAGAACTCCGGTGTGGCGGCGCTTGCGTTGATGACGACCGAGAGCTGACCGGTTCGCACATGGTGGGGAACGGTGACAATCTCGCACCCAGGCCAGTTCATGACCGGAGTCGGCCCGGCGTTTCCCGGAAATGCCACCGAGGTGTGGTTGGTGGGTGGTTCTCCTGGGCGCCATTCGCCGTCGACATAGCTCAGCTGGCCGCTGGTCATCATGGCGAACGCCGACCGCAACGTGCCGCGGGTCATGTCGAAGTCCTGCATGTCGTAGGCGATGACGAGGTCGGAGACCGGCGTGACCAGCTCAGCGGTGGCGTGCGCAAGCAGGTCGGCGGGAACGATGTCGTAGCCGGTCGCGGGCACGACTGTCACCCCGCCGCGCTCGGCGTCGGCGGTGAGGTCGTCGAAGACGCCTTTGACGAACATCTGCTCGGCGCTCGTGTCGACGTAGTGGCATCCCGCGGCGATTGTAGCCCGCACCACCGGTTCGCCCAGTTCCAGGAACGGACCCGCACAGTTGATGACGGCGTCGCAGCCATGGAAAGCGGCTGCGAGGTCGGCCGGTCGATGCCGGCTGGCCGTACGGCCACATCCACCACGGCTCCGTCCACCCTGGCGCTGCTGCTGCTGGTGTTGCTGGTGTTTGTCCGCGCCGTGTGGCGTGCCGCTGCCAAGCTGTCGCGACAGGGCGTGCAGCCGGTCACCGTCGCGGCCGGAGAGCACCATGGAAAAGCCGCGGCGGTGCAGCTCGGCGGCCACCAACCGGCCGGTATACCCGCTTGCTCCGTAAACAGCGATTGTCATGAACGGTGTCCTTTCAGGGTTCGACGTCGGTCATATTCGACGCCGGTCATAATTGCCGGCGTCGAACCGGACGCCCATCCCGCGTCCGCGGGGATCGCGCATCCCCCCAACCTGGGGGATTACCGGGCGCCGCACCGCGGGATACGGCCGCGTCGTGCCGAAGCCGACCCTCGGGAGCCGCGCCAGCGCCGTTCGCGAAGGCGTCGCGGACCTCTGCGAGCAGCGCGTCGACCCGGACGACCTCGTGCATGAGGTCGCCGAACGGCTCCGCCGCGTGGTGCCCTACGACTCGGGCACGTGGATGACCAGCGACCCCGAGACGCTCCTGCCGACGGGTCTGCACACCGTCGGCCTGATCGCCGGCGTCCACGCCGAAGAGATCCGCAACGAGTTGGCGGGCACCGATGTCAACCGGTTCGTCGACCTCGACCGTTGCGGGCACTCCGCCGTGTCCCTGGCCGCCGCGACCGGAGGCGAGGTGGGCCGAAGCGCTCGTCACCGCCTCGTGTACGCACCGATAGGGCTGCGCGACGAGCTGCGTCTGCTTGCGCGCGCCGGCAGCGCCACGTGGGGGATGGGCTGTCTGATCTCCCGCCATACCGTGCGCGACCACGTGAAATCGATCTTTGCCAAGGTGGCCGTCACCTCACGACCCGAGCTGACGGCCGCGCTCGGCGCGGAAGGGGCGGCGGTAGGCCGTGAGGGAGACGCCTGCCACCGTGCGCAGGTTTCGGCGCAGTGAGGCGGCGGTAACAAAGCCCACCTGCCCTGCCCTGCGCTGACGCGGGCGTGGTGGAGCGTGAGGGCGAAAGGTGACGACGCTACTTACAGTGGGTCGGTTTCGTAGTGGTGTGCTGAAACCACAGCGATTCTATGACTCGGCCGTTGGGCAGCGTGTGTGTTGACGGGGACCGTGGGTCGGGAGGAATCCGGCGGCGGCCAGTGCGCGCTGCGATGCTATGTTCCTGTTTTCGGCGCCCGCCTGCAGGGTGCAGATTCCCAGATATCCGTGCGCCAGTAAGCACGCCGCCTCAAACAATTCGTGGCCGAGTCCATGCTGACTGTAGGTGGGGGCGAGCCAGCCGCCTGCCGACCAGGTTTCTTGGTCATTATAGACGGTCGCCATTCCGGCATATTCGTTGCGGTCCTTGGAGACGGCGACCAGCGCATGCATCCCTACCTGGGCATGAGGCGGACCCGGCCGGCCTGGTTTTTCCAGGAGCAGCTTTGCATGTTTTCTCTGGGCACGACGCTCTTATGTGCCCAGCCGAGCCACCGCTGGGCTTCCGGGTCGCTGGCTCCAGCGTATGCCGGGGCCCAGTTTCGTAACGTCGGTGTCCAGAAGATGAGATGGCGAGTCAGGATGACGTGAGAACCATTCTTCCTGCACCCGAGGTGACTCGGGCCGCGCAGCAGCATCCATCCCACGCATTGCTCCAGTCGAGATGATGAACGTGTGCCAGGTCGATGTTCGCCCACGCGATCATAGCCGAAGCTGACGGAACGCGATAACGTGGCTCATTGGCCGGCCCGAACCCCGTGGACCGGGGAAGAAAGGTTCGAAAGTGCATGTCCTGACCAACGGGGGTGGCCTGCCGCTCATGTGGCAGGTGGCGGCTGGCGTCGCAAGTCCTGGCGATTCCCTGGATCAGGGCGGCGGCGCGCCCACACCGCGCAGCCTGCCGGCCGTGCTCGCCGGGCGTGTCGGATCCCGCCGCCGGGTTGGTTCAATTCGCCGTACCTATATGACACGCCCTTCGAGATCAGTGAGCGCCTGTCGGATGCTGATCGTGTGAGGGTGGTCTTCGCCGAGGGCCAGCCGTGACCGGGTGAGG
>NZ_CAAAFT010000186.1:0-3145 GCF_900634765.1 Candidatus Protofrankia californiensis
GTCACGGTGCTGACGCGCAGCGCCGCCGCGACTTCCTCCGGCGTGAGCAGCGAGTCTGGGTCGACCGGCTTTGGGTCTGACACGGGTTGGGCCTCCCTGTGGGGCTTGGTTGGTCTGACGGGTTCGACATTAGATGATTGGTCTAGACTAGTCAATACCAAATCTCGGCAGAGTGATGAACTTTGGTCTGTACTGGTCAAGACCAGAACGGCCGGGCTCCAGTAGCGTCGGCAGTCATGACGCCGGCTACCGAGGATCAGCCGCTGTACCTCCGCATTGCCGACGCGCTCAGGCAGCAGATCGCAGATGGCGAGCTGGCCGAGGGCACCCGTATCCCCTCGGAAGTGAAGCTGGCCGAGACGTGGGGCACGACGCGGCCGACCGTGCGCCAGGCGCTGGATGTCCTGCTCACGGAAGGGTTGATCACCAAGCAGGCGACCCGAGGGACCTTCGTTCGTCGACGGCCCGCGATCACCGTTCGTTCGTCGACCCGCTACCAGCGCCGGCCAGCGGGTGAGACGTCTCCGTTCGCCCGGGATGCCCAGCGGGAGGGCGCCGCGCCGGACTGGGTGTGGGACACCCAGCGCACCCGGGCCGAGGGACGCATCGCCGACCGACTCGGACTCGCCGTGGGCGAGCACGTCATGAAGACCCGGTACCTCTTCCGAGCCGACGGCCGGCCGGTGCAGGCGTCGGTCTCATGGGAGCCGTTCGCGCTCGTGGGCGGCACCGACATCGAGGAGCCCGAGGGCACAGACGGCGTAACCGGGGTCATCGCACGCATGGACACCATCGGTGTTCACGTCGACCGCGTCACCGAGCTGGTACGGGCCCGGCCCGCGGACGATGACGAACGCCGAGAGCTCGACGTGCCGGACGGCGTATGGGTGATGACTATCGAGCGCACCCACTGGGCCGGCGGGCGGGCCGTCGAGACGGCAGACATCACGATCCCGGCGGACCGCTACGCATTGGCCTACGAGATCCCCGTCTGAGCGTCAGAGGCCAGGCTGGCGAAGTGTCCCCGCTCTTCCTCGTGTTCGATCTGCCGGCTCTGGCAGCAGCCGGTGATCATCCCTGCGTGACGTCCGTTCCCGAGACTCCACGTCCTTCCCTGGACACAATCACTCTGTGGCGCACTATGAGTACCGCATCGTAAGAGACCGCCTCCGTCGCCTTGAAGAGCGACTCGATGAACTTGGCCAGGAAGGCTGGCGAGCCGTCGGGATCGTCGGCCGCTGGCGGCAGGCAGTCCTTCTGACCAGGAACGTTGAAGACAGGAAGGGGATGCCGGTCCTTGGCGCCCGCGTCACCGTGTCAGACGGCGCCGAGACGGGGTTCGACGCCGATGGGCTCACGGTCTCGGCTGGCCAGTTGTCCTTCCGCTGTGACGGCGAGGAGGTCAGATCCTTCGGAGTCGACGAAGTGACCGCCGTGGACTGGCATATGGGCGAGGTCAGGTCGGGCAACCTGTGGTCGGATGAAGAGAACAAACGTCTTCAGCGCGCGTTAGCAACTGGTCTTCCACCGTGGAAGATCGCATATCTCCATGGACGCAGCCCCAGCGCGATCGGCATCCAGGCGAAGAAGCTTGCACCGCTCGGCGAGGCCGGGCCGGACGACGATTCCGTCATGCCAACCGAGTCATCCCCACCGCCAGTGGCACAGCCCGAACCGCTGGCTCGCGAAAGACCGTGGAGCCTGCGAGAGGCGAGGAAGGAGGAGAGGCGTGCGCGACGAAGGCGGTAGCGGGCCTTCTCGCCTGCTGGGGTCTTCCCGCTTACTGGGTCGCGGTCGTGTAGTGCGTCGTCCTGCACCTCGGGCTTCCGGATCCCGCTGGGACAATCCGTGCACCACGCCGACGAACGCTCACCCGAGTGAGCCTTGCGTAGCAAGTGAGTGTCGCTGACTGCATCGTGAACACATGGACAACCAGGAAGTCCGCCGCATGCTGGCGCAGCCGACCGCATCTGATTACGCCAATCGTGCCGCCGAAGTGCTCGACTCGGTCAACACCGATGAGCTGGACGAGTACGGCAAGGTCGTCTACGGCTTAGCTCTCGGAGTCGTCGCAGTCGCGGCCGGAACGAAGTGGACCGACCAGTTGTCCAGCATCACGAACATCCTCGACCACTGGTCGCAGCGCGGCTAGGACGGCCCGTACGTCGGTCCCGCCAGCTTCTCGGGCAGCTCGGCATCGTCCGGCACGGAGTCGGGTCCGTGTCCATCGGCCCACACGACCCTGCATCGCTCACACGCCTGTGGGGCCTGGAAGGTGACCTTGGGTCCGAGTCCGGGCATCCGCCGGAAGCGCCGGTGTTCGGGGCAGCGCAGGACGATGCGCGGGGCGAGTCGGGGCACGGAGTCCACGACGTCAGTATGCGGTATCCGTAGCGATGGGGCTACGAACAGAATGGACGATCAGTGGGAGGGCTGCGCTTACCGGTCGAAGATGTCGTGGGTGCCGATACTGAGCCACTCGACATGTGGGCCGGGCTTCCCGGGGATCGGTTCGCCGTACTGCCAGAGCGCGCGGCCGTCGCGTGCCCACGTCATCTCGTACACGCCGGGCTCGGACTTGAAACCCTTCACCCGTAGCTTCGGGTGGAACGAGCCCGACGTCAGCCCCTCACGGAACAGCGCGACAGCGCGCATGAACGCGGCTTGCTGCGCTGGGGAGAGTCGATGGAACTCCGCGAGGAAGCGGGCAACCGGCTCGAAGGTGGGCATGGCCCACACGATAAGGGGTGGTTACAGAAAACGAACAACTACTCGTTTCGATGCAAAAACCGCAACTGTCGAGGTCAGCTCGCCTGTGGATAGGAGTCCGCGGACAGCACGTCGAGGAGCGCGTCGAACGCGGCATCACTGGTACAGATGACCGATCGTCCTGCGGCAAGGTCCTCGCGCGCTTCGTCGATCGCCTGCTGGGTGGCGGGGTCCGGCTCGTCGACCCACTCGTGAGGCTCCGGGGCGGCCACGCCGTAGATCTCCACATACACACTCTAACCCGGGTTGAGCACGTGGTGCCGATCCCCGCGACGTCCTGAAGGTCGGCGACTCCACGGCAGGCACCAAAGCGGCCAACCACTCCGCGCGGTCAGGCCGTGGAGACGGTCCACGGGACGGTTCAGATGATCGTTGG
>NZ_CAAAFT010000187.1:0-12533 GCF_900634765.1 Candidatus Protofrankia californiensis
GGGGAGGGCGGCCTGCTCCAGGGCGCGGTCCGTGCTCATCGGGCGCCCTCCCGGTGCACCCGGGAGCCGATGCTGGTGGCGAGGTTCGTCAGGCTCGCGGTCAGCCGGTGCACGTCCTCGGGCGCCCAGTCCGCGACGAGTTCCGCCAGCGCCCGGGACCGGGCAGCCCACAGCCGTTCGAGCACGGCGTGGCCCTGCTCGGTGACCTCCACCAGTTGGGCGCGATGGTCCAGCGGGTCCGGCAGTCGCCGGATCAGCCCCGCGCCCTCCAGCCGCTGTGTCTGCGGGCTGAGGGAGGAGCGGTCCACCTCCAGCCGTTCGGCGATCGTGGACAGCCGCACCGGCTGCCAGCGGTCGATCTGCGTCAGCAGCGTGTAGTCGCCCGCGGGGAGGGTCAGGGCCGCCTCGGCGGCGATGCGGCGCTTGGTCGCCGGTGACAACAGCCAGCACCCGGCGGTGTTGAGTGCCACCGCGGCATCGGTGATGGCTTGGTCGGTCTGAGCCGTACTGGTCATGCGGCCACGCTAACGCAGTTGGCTGAGCAAAACCAACTAAGAGCCCGGACGTGGCGTCAGGCGGCTTTCTCCAGCGCCGCGTTGACCTCGGCCAGCAACTGGCGAGGGGTCTCCACACCGGTGAACAGATCGTCCGCGAGAGTGATCCCGTAGTTGCGGTCGATCACGGCGGCGGCCTCCAGCAGAGCGAGCGAGTCGTATCCCAGGTCGGTGAATGCTGTGTCCAGGATGTCGCCGGCTAGGTCGACGGACTCGTCCTCGCCGGCAGCCTCGCGCAGAATCGTCCTCAGGTCGTCCAGAGTCAGCTGGCTCATCTCGGGTCCTCGGTTTCTTCCGGGGGCGTTACGGGATGCCCGGCGCGAACCCGGGCGGCTTCGACCCTGTCAGCGGGATCTCGAAACCCGCTGGAGCTCCCGTCAAGGGTGGCCGCGGCCACGGGCGTCCTCGCCGGAGGCTGATCGCGGCGGCAGTCGCGGGTGTTCCCGTGCGAAGGGCCCGGTGGGGTGCCGCCGCTTCCGGGAACAGGGCTGCTACGAGGCGAGGGCGGCGCGCGCCGCATGGAGGGCAGCGGATTCCGCGGCGCCCGAGGCCGGCTTGGCCGGAAGGAGCGCGAGGGCGGTGGAGCCGCCGGGCCGCACCGCGCGGTGCCGCTTGGCGAGCATGGTGAGGCTCTGTCCGGGCCCGGTTTCCAGCAGGAGGTAGGGCCCCGTGGAAAGGAGTCGGTCCAACGCCTGCGCATAGCGCACCGGGGCGGCGGGCTGACCCACCCAGAACTCCGGATCCACCGCCTGACGATCCGTCAGGAACGTGCCCGTGTACCCGGACACCAGGGGAAGCGCGGGAGGCCGCAGCGGTGTGGCCCGCAGCGCGGGCAGGGACCGCGCGCTGGCGGCAGCCACCACGGGGCTGTGGAACGCGCTGGTGGTACGCGCCCGCCGAAAGCGCAGGCCGTTCGCGCTCAGCGCCTGCTCGGTGCGGGCGAGTGGCCCCTCCGCCCCGGCCACCACCACCTGGCGGGGCCCGTTGACCGCGCCGACCACCACCCCCGGGGCCAGCAACGGCAGCACCTGCTCCTCGGAGGCCGCAACCGCCACCATCCCGCCGGGCGGCGCGTCCGCCAGGTGCCGTACCCGCTCGGCGAGGAGCGCGGCCGCGTCGGGAAGCGCCAGCACCCCGGCGAAGACCGCCGCGACCACCTCGCCGACGCTGTGGCCGAGCACCGCAGCCGGACGCACCCCCCAGTCCGACACCGTCTGCCCCAGCGCCCACCCGACGGCGAACAGCAGCGGCTGGGCCCGGCGCAGGTCGTCCAGCGGCAGCACCGGCCGCGGCGCGAGCCAATCCCGGCGTACCGCGTCCCCCTCGGCGCCCCACAGCGCGAACACCTCGTCCATACGGGCTCGGAACCCGGGGTCCGCCTCGTACAGCCCGACCGCCATGCCCGTCTGCTGCGCGCCCTGGCCGGGGAACACCATCGCCACCCGCGGCCGTTCGCGTCCCGCGCCGGAGCCGTTGCCGGAGCCCTCGCCCGACCCCGCGTTGCCCACCGCACGCACGCTCATCGCCTGCCCTCCTCCTGGTCGGCGCCGCCGGTGCGGGCGCCCGTGGCCGGGAGCGTGGCAGGCCCCGCTCGACCCGCTCTGGACGCCGCGTCCAGCGCCGACCCACACGATGGCCCGTGGCACGCCGGGCCGATTGTGGCCGGCCGGCGGCCGACCGCGTGATTCCGCGTGATTCCGCGTGCAGCCGCGGGCGGGCGCGTGCCGCACACGACTCCTTCGGACGGGACGGGAACGTGATGAGGTACCACGAGGTGTTCGTCGCCGCCGCGGCCAGTCGGCTGCCCGCCCGGGAGACGGTGGCCGACGCCGTCGCGGACGGGCGGTGCGACGCGCGCGTGGCCCGCAGCACGGGCCTGGTGTCGGTGTCCGTCGCCAACGGGGAGCATCCCGCGGAGATGGCTGCCCGGGCGGCGGCCACCGCGCTGCGGGCGTCGGGGCACGACCCGGGCGAGATCGATCTGATCCTCCACGCCGACGTCTACTACCAGGGCCAGGACCTGTGGCCGCCCGCCGCCTACGTGCAGCGGGTCGCGGTCGGCAACCGGTGCCCCGCCGTCGAGGTGCGGCAGATGTCCAACGGCGGCATGGTGGCACTGGAGCTGGCGGCCGGCTACCTGTCCGGAACCGGTGGGACCGCCGCGCTGCTGACCACCGGTGACCGGTTCGCCGCGCCCGGGTTCGACCGGTGGCGCAGCGACGCCGGCACCCTGTACGCGGACGGCGGCACCGCGCTGGTGCTGTCCCGCCGCGGCGGCTTCGCGGTGCTGCGCGCCCTGGCCACGGTCGCCGACTCCGACCTGGAGAGCATGCACCGCGGCGACGACCCGTTCGGCACGGCCCCGTTCAGCCGCCGCCCCCGGGTCGACCTCGACGCCCACAAGCGGGACTTCGTGGCCGCGTACGGGCTGTCCTTCAGCCTGGAGCGGGTCACCGCCGCCCAGAACGAGGTGCTCAAGCAGGTGCTGGCCGACGCCGGCTGCGAACTGCACGACATCGACCACTTCGTGCTGCCCCACTTCGGGCTGCGCCGCCTGACCACCGGCTACCTCCGGCGCTGGGGCATCGACGCTGAGTCCAGCACCTGGCCCTGGGCCCGCACCGTGGGCCACCTCGGCGCGGGCGACCAGTACGCGAGCCTCGCGTACCTGGCCGGCACCGGACGTCTGCGCCCCGGGCAGCGCGTCCTGCTCGCCGGGGTCGGCGCGGGATTCACCTGGACCCTCGCTGTACTCGACATCCTCACGACGCCGGACGCCGCCACCGCCCCGCCACCCACTCCCGAACCCCGAGGAGGACAACCCGATGAGCACTGACCTCGACCGCCGGCGGCTGCTCGCCTCCACGGCGGCCGTCGCCGCCGGCGCCGCCGTCACCGCGACCGGCATCGCCGCCCCGGCAGCCGCGGCACCCCCCGCTCGGGGCGCCGCCGCGCGCCGCCGCGGGCAGCCGGCCGCCCCCGCCGACACCGCCTCGATCACCGTGACCCCCGGCGACCCGCGCTACGGCGAGCTGATCACCGGAGTCAACCAGCGCTGGACCGGCACCCCCGGCCGGATCTACGTCGCGCGCAGCACCGACGACGTCGTCGCCGCGGTCACCGAGACCGTGCGGGCCAGCCGCCGGCTGTCCATCCGCAGCGGCGGCCACTGCCTGGCCGGCCTCGTCTTCAACCCGGAGGTGGAGTCCGTCCTGGACCTGTCCACCTTCAACGGCATCGGCTACGACGAGGGCCTGAACGCCTTCGAGGTGCAGCCCGGCGTGATCCTGCTGAACGCCTACCAAACCCTGTACAAGCGCTGGGGCGTGACCATACCCGGCGGCTTCTGCTACTCGGTGGGCGCCGGCGGCCACGTCTCGGGCGGCGGCTTCGGGCTGCTCTCACGCGCGCATGGCCTGACCGTCGACCACCTCTACGGCGTCGAGGTCGTCGTGGTCGACGCGAACGGCTCGGTACGGGTGGTCACCGCCACCCGCAGGGCCGACGACCCAAACCGCGACCTGTGGTGGGGCTACACCGGCGGCGGTGGCGGCAACTTCGGCGTGATCACCCGCTACTGGTTCCGCAGCCCCGGAGCCACCGGCAGCGAACCGTCCAGGCAACTGGTCAACCCACCCAAGGAGGTGCTGGTCAGCGTCGTGCGCGTGCCATGGAGCGCGCTCACCGCGGACCGCTTCACGGCGCTGGTGCGCAACGTCGGTACCTGGTACGAGGCCAACAGCGCGCCCGACTCCCCGTACACCGCGCTCAGCGGCTCGGTCTCGCTCAACCACGTGTCGGCCGGCGCGGTGACCGTGCTCACGCAGGTCGACGCCGCAGCGCCCGACGCGCGCGGACTGCTCGACTCCTACCTGGCCTCGGTGCTGGCCGGCACCGGTGTCGACCCGGCCGCGCTGCCCGCGCCGCTGCACCTGCCCTGGCTACGGGCCACCATCCTGCTCGGCACCGGATCGGCCATCGGCAACAACCCGGCCATCCGCAGCGACAACCACTCCGCCTACCTGCTCAAGGGCTTCACCGACGACCAGATTTCGATCATCCATCGCTACCTGACCAGCGACAGGGTCAGCAACCACGAGGCGATGGTGGTGCTCAACCCGGTCGGCGGGCGGATCGGCGCGGTCGGGCCGCACGACACCGCCGTCGCCCAGCGCGGCGCCGTGCTCAAGGCGCTCTTCCAGAGCCTGTGGACCTCCCCGGCCGACGACGACGCCAATATCGCCTGGGCCACCGGCCTGTACCGCGAGGTGTACGCCAGGACCGGCAACGTACCCGTGCCCGATGACCGCACCGACGGCTGCTACATCAACTACCCCGACACCGCCCCGCTCGACGACCCGAAAGCCAACACCTCGGGGCTGAGCTGGCACGAGCTCTACCACAAGGACAACTACCCGCGGCTCCAGCAGGTCAAGGCCCGCTGGGACCCGACGGACTTCTTCCGCCACCCGCTGTCGGTGGAACTTCCCGGCCGGTGAACCCCGAGCCGCCCTCCACGCGCTCTGGACCGGCCGTGGAGCGGCGGTTGCGACCGTGGACCCACCCGGCCCGGGCCGCCTCCGACCGCAACGACAAGCAGCGAGGACACCACACCGTGGAAAGCCGACACAGGCACAGCGAGGACAGCCGGGAGCGGCGCGTGGTCGTGACCGGCATCGGCGCCGTCGTGCCGGGCGCGACAGGCGTCAAGGACTTCTGGGACCTGCTGACCGCCGGGCGCACCGCGACCCGGCGCATCACCTTCTTCGACCCCGCCCCGTTCCGCTCGCAGATCGCCGGGGAGTGCGACTTCGACCCGCTCGCCCACGGGCTGACCGCCCGGCAGGCCCGGCGGCTGGACCGCGCTTCGCAACTGGCCGTGGTCAGCGCCCGAGAGGCCGTCACCGACTCCGGCCTGGAGCTGACCGCGTTCGATCCCGGACGGGTCGCCGTGAGCATTGGCAGCGCCGTCGGCGCCACCACGGCCCTGGAGGACGAGTACGTGGTGCTCAGCGACACCGGCCGCAAGTGGGTGCTGGACAGCGACCACGCTACCCCGCACCTGTACGACTACCTGGTGCCCAGCGCCATCGCCGCGGAGGTGGCCTGGAGCGTCGGCGCCGAGGGACCGGCCGCGGTGATCTCCTCGGGCTGCACCTCCGGACTCGACGCGGTCGGCCACGCCCGGGACCTGATCCGCGACGGCGCCGCCGACATCGTCGTCACCGGCGGCACCGACGCCCCCGTCTCCCCGCTCGCCGTCGCCTGCTTCGACGCGATCAAGGCGACCTCACCGCGCAACGACGACCCCGAGCACGCCTCGCGGCCCTTTGACCTCAGCCGCGACGGCTTCGTCCTGGCCGAGGGCGCGGCCAGCCTCGTCCTGGAGGAGCTGGGCCACGCCCTGCGCCGAGGCGCCCACGTCTACGCCGAGATCACCGGCCACGCCAGCCGCTGCAACGCGTACCACATGACCGGACTGCGGCCCGACGGGCGCGAGATGGCGCACGCCATCACCGCCGCTCTCGACGAGGCCCGCACAGACCCCGACGAGGTCGACTACATCAACGCCCACGGCTCGGGTACCAAGCAGAATGACCGGCACGAGACCGCCGCCTTCAAACGCAGCCTGGGCGCCCACGCCTACGCCACCCCGGTCAGCTCCATCAAGTCCATGATCGGCCACTCGCTGGGCGCCATCGGGGCGATCGAGATCGCCGCCTGTGCCCTGGCCGTCGAGCACGACGTGATCCCGCCGACCGCCAACCTCCACCGCCCGGACCCCGAACTCGACCTCGACTACATCCCGCTGACCGCCCGAGAGCACCGCGTCGACGTGGCCCTGACCGTCGGCAGCGGCTTCGGCGGCTTCCAGAGCGCGATGCTGCTGCGCAAGCCCGGCACCGGGAGCTCGCGATGAGCCGGGCGACCGGCACGGCCACCGTCGGCGCCGGCTCCAGGGCGGGTACCGGTACCGCCGTCGTCACCGGGCTGGGCGTGCTCGCCCCCGGTGGACTCGGTGCCGACGAGTTCTGGGCAGCCACCTTGGAGGGCCGCAGCGCGATCGGGCCGATCGACCGCTATGACGCCTCCAGGTACGCCTCGCGCTTCGCCGGCCAGGTCCACGGGTTCGAGCCGGCGGCGCACCTGCCGAGCCGGCTCATCCCGCAGACCGACCCGGTGACCCGCTTCGCGGTCGCCGCCGCCGACTGGGCGCTGGCCGACTCGGGTATCGACCTGGCCCAGCTCGACCCGCTGGAGGCCGGGGTGGTCACCGCGAACGCCTCCGGCGGTTTCGAGTTCACCCAGCACGAGGTCCAGAAGCTGTGGACGCTGGGCCCGCGGCACGTCAGCGCCTTCCAGTGCTTCGCGTGGTTCTACGCCGTCAACACCGGCCAGATCTCCATCAGGAACAACCTACGCGGCGCGGGCAGCGCCCTGGTCGCCGAGCAGGCCGCGGGCCTCGACGTGCTGGGCCAGGCGCGCCGGCTGCTGCGCAAGGGCCTCAAGGTCGCGCTGGCCGGCGGGTTCGAGGCGCCGCTGAACCCGTACGCCGTGGTCTCCCAGCTCGCTCACGGCCGGCTCAGCCGGGCCCACCGACCCGACCGCGCGTACCTGCCCTTCGACCCGGAGGCGCAGGGGTACGTGCCCGGCGAGGGCGGCGCGTTGCTGGTCGTCGAGGACGCCGGCACGGCCGAACAGCGCGGCGCGCCCCACCGCTACGGCGAGCTCGCCGGTTACGCCGCCAGCTTCGACCCGCACCCGGAATCTGGCCGGCCGCCCACCCTCGTGCGGGCCCTGCGCGGCGCCCTGGACGACGCGCGGGTGCGGCCCGACGAGATCGACGTGGTCTTCGCCGACGCGGCCGGGGTCCCGGAGCTCGACCGGGTCGAGACCGAGGCGCTGGCCGAGGTGTTCGGGCCCCGCGCGGTGCCGGTCACGGCGCCCAAGACGAGGACGGGACGGCTGCTCGCCGGCGGGCCTCCGGTCGACGTGGCCGCGGCGCTGCTTGCGCTGCGCGACCAGGTGATCCCGCCCACCGTCCATGTCCGGCCCAGTCACGAACTGCCCCTCGACCTCGTCCTGGACGAGCCCCGCGAGGTGCGGCTGCGCACCGCCCTGGTGCTGGCCCGTGGCTACGGAGGCTTCAACTCCGCCCTGGTGGTGCGCCGCTGACCCGCCGGCCGCACCGTCCCTTCCTACGCCGCGGCAACCGGCCCCCCGTACTCCGCGCACACCTTCCGCCACCAACCCCGAGCACCCAGGGATGGCCATGCGATTCGGTATCACCTTCTTCCCCACCATCGGCCCGGAACAGGCCGCCGCGGCCGACTGGTACGACGACGCCGTGAACCTCGCCGTCCTCGCCGACGAACTGGGCTACCACCACGTCAAGACGGTGGAGCACTACTTCTTCGCCTACGGTGGCTACAGCCCCGACCCCGTGCCGCTGCTCACCGCGATCGCCCGCGCCACCCGGCGCATCCGGGTCGCCACCGGGGCCGTCATCCCCGCCTTCAACCACCCGGTCCAACTGGCCGCGCGGCTGGCCGTGCTGGACAATCTCAGCCGCGGCCGGCTCGACGTCGGATTCGGGCGGGCCTTCCTGCCCGACGAGTTCGCCGCCTTCCAGGTATCCCTGGACGAGAGCAGAGCCCGCTTCGAGGAGGGTGTGCGCGCCGTCGAACGGCTGTGGAGCGAGCAGGACGTGGTGTGGCAGGGCACCTTCCACCAGTTCGGCCCGGTCACCCTGCTGCCGCGCCCCTACCAGGACCCGCACCCGCCGATCTACGTCGCCACCGCCACCAGCCCGGCTTCCGCGGAAGCAGCCGGGCGCGCGGGGCGCGGACTGCAGGGGGTGCCCGCGATCTCCGGGCGGCATGGCTTCCAGGACATCCTCACCGCCTACCGCAAGGCGTGGGCCGACGGCGGGCACGAGCCGGGCGAGGAGCGGATCCAGATCAGCTTTGGCCTGTTCCTCGCCGAGGACGGCGACGAGGCCCGCGCGCTGGGTCGTACCGACGAGGAGCTCTACAGCGCCCGCATCGCCGAGGCCACCAGCGCCTGGGGTCGGGCCCGCAGCGCCGACTACCCCGGCTACGAGCGTCTGGAGAAGGCCGGCAAGCTCCTGCACTTCGACGAGCGCCTGAAGGACAACCAGGTGCTCGCCGGGAACCCCGCCGAGGTCACCCGGCAGATCGAGCAGCTCGCCGAGTGGTACGGCGACGACGTCGTCCTCAGCTTCACCATCCACTCCGGCAACCTTCCGGCGGAGGTGTCCGCCCGCTCGCTGCGTCTGTTCACCGAGCGGGTGGCGCCCGCGTTCGCCCGATGACCGGCACACGGCGGGGGCCGCGCCGGTCGTGCGCGCGGCCCCCGCCGTCCCATCCCGCGGCTGCCATGGTTGCCGTTCCGGACAGGCGGCGGGGCGGGGCCCCCGGGTCCCCCGGCCCGAAGACCCGCCTGCTGCTCCCCGTCCTGGGAAGCCTCTCAGAAGTTCCCGAGCCCGCCGCACACGTTGATCGCCTGTGCGGTGATGGCCGCGGCCGCGTCCGTGGTCAGGTAGCCGACCAGCCCCGCGACTTCCTGCGGCGTGGTGTAGCGGCCCAGCGGTATCCGCGCCTCGAACCGGCCGAGCACGTCATCCTCGGTGGTCTCCCACAGCTCCGCGTAGCCCTGCCTGACCTGCTTGGCCATCGGCGTCTCCACGAAACCCGGGCACACCGCGTTGACGGTCACGCCGGTCCCGGCCAGTTCGAGCCCGAGCGCCTTGGTGAACCCGACGACGCCATGTTTCGAGGCGGAGTACGGCGCGGCCAGCACCACACCCTGCTTGCCTGCGGTGGAGGCGATGTTGATGATCCGCCCCCACTTCCGGTCGGCTAGACCGCCCGCGCCCAGCACCTCCCTGGTAACCCGGAAGACGCTGTGCAGGTTGGTGTCGACCACGTCGAACCACACCTCGTCGGTCAGCCGCGCGGTCGGTCCGCCTCCGCTGCGGCCGGCGTTGTTGACCAGGACGTCGACCGGGCCGAAGCGCTCGGTGGCAGCCGCGACCAGCGCGCTGACGCTCTCCTGGTGGCGTACGTCCGCGGCGACGCCGGCCACTTCGTGTCCCCGCCCGGTCAGTTCGTCCACCGTGCGTGCCACGTCGGCCGCGGTGCGGGCGCTGAGGAAGACCCGGTGGCCGAGCCCGGCCAGGGCTTCCGCGACGGCCAGCCCGATGCCGCTGGTGGCACCGGTGACCAGGACGTTTCGTTGCACACTTGCAGCCACCTCGGTTGATCCTTCCGCTTGAGCGGCCCGGAGCACGGCGGTCGCGGGGACCCGCCGGCGCGACACCGTCAGGCTGACGGCCCCGCCTCGAAGCGCGATCGAGAACCGGTGGTGCGGACGCCGTCCACGCTGTCGCGCCGGCGCTGCACGCTGCTACGGTCGCCTGCACCAGGCCGGTCGCCGGTGGGCGTCGGCGATCCACCGAAAGCCGGCCGGCGTCCGGTGGACGCGGCGGCGGGACGCCGACGGCCGGACACGGCCGGACACGACCGGACACCTGGGGCCAGGACAGCGACGACCGAGGGGCGGGGACCGATGACGAGCGGCATAGCGGCCGCAGCGGCGGCACATGACGGCCCGCTGCTGGAGATCAGCGGCCTGCGGGTCCGCTACCAGAGCAGCGGCGGCCAGGTCATAGCCGTGGACGGCGTGGACCTCACGGTCGGCGCGGGTGAGACCGTCGCCCTCGTCGGCGAGTCCGGCTCGGGCAAGTCCACCACGGCCCTGGCCGTCACCGGACTGCTGCCGGCCGGGGCCAGGATCGTCGACGGCCGGGTCCGGGTCCTGGGCCGGGACACCGTCAGCCTCGGCGAGCGCGAGCTGCGCGCGCTGCGTGGCCGTATGGTCGGCTTCGTGCCGCAGGACCCCGGCGTCTCGCTCAACCCGGTGCGGCGGGTCGGCGACCAGGTCGCCGAGGTGCTGCGCATCCACCGGATCGCGACCGGTGCCGCCGCATGGGAACGTGCGCTCGCCGCCCTGGACCGGGCCGGGCTGCCCGATCCGGAGGTACGCGCCCGCCAGTACCCGTACGAGCTGTCGGGTGGCATGCGGCAGCGGGCCCTGATCGCCATGGCGCTGGTCGCCGGCCCGGCCCTCGTCGTCGCGGACGAGCCGACCAGCGCGCTCGACGCCACCGTTCAAGCCCAGGTCCTCGACCACCTGGCGGAGTTGACCGTCCGCGAGAACCTCGGGCTGCTGCTGATCACGCACGACCTCGGGATCGCCGCGGACCGCGCCGACCGGGTCCTGGTGATGTCGCACGGCACCGTCGTCGAGTCCGGCCCGGCCGCACAGGTCCTCGCCCGGCCCGAGCATCCGTACACCCGGCGCTTGGTCGCCGCGGTGCCTGGCCGGCGCCCGGTCAGGCCCGCGCCGCCGCGACCCGTGTCCGACCGGCCGCTGCTGGAGGTCAAAGGGCTGACCAAGGACTTCCCCCGGCCGCGCGGCGCCGGCGGCGCGGCCACGCTGCGGGCCGTCGACGACGTCGGCTTCACCGTCGGCCGCGGCGAGGCGCTGGCCCTGGTCGGCGAGTCCGGCTCCGGCAAGTCCACCACCGCCCGCCTGGTGCTGCGCCTGGAGCGGCCGACCGCCGGCGCGGTCCGGGTCGACGGCGTGGACCTCGCCGGCCTCTCCGGCGGCGAACTGCGGCGACTTCGGCGCCGGATGCAGGTCGTCCAGCAGAACCCGTATGCCACCTTGGACCCCAGGTTCCCGGTGCGGCGCCTGGTCGAGGAGCCCCTGCGGGCGTTCCCGACGGGCAACCGCGCCGAGCGCCGCGCCGAAGTCGCGCGGCTGCTCGACCTCGTCGCGCTGCCGCAGTCCGTCATGGAACGCCGTCCGGCGGAGCTGTCCGGCGGCCAGGTGCAGCGGGTGGCGATCGCCCGCGCCCTCGCCCTGCGGCCCGACCTCCTGGTCTGCGACGAACCCGTCTCCGCGCTCGACGTCTCCATCCAAGCCCAGATCCTCGACCTGCTGGTGCGGCTCCAGGAGGAACTCGGCCTCTGCTACCTGTTCATCACCCACGACCTCGCGGTGGCCCGTGACCTGTGCCACCGCGTGGCCGTCATGCACCGCGGCCGCCTGGTGGAGGCGGGCCCCCTCGACCGCGTCTTCGACACCCCCGAGCACCCCTACACCCGCGAACTGCTCGCATCGGTCCCGGGCACCCGCTGACCGCCCCGGGCGGCGGGCGCCTGTGTTGCGTCAGCGCAGCAGCAGGTCGTCGCGGTGGACGGTACGGGAACGGGTGAGCCAGCCGCCCGCCCCGCGGACCAGGACGTCCTCGACCACGCAGCTCGGGTCCCAGCGGACCGTGCCGTCGGCGCCGGTGGCGCTCACGATCGCGTAGTAGCGGGCGGTGACCGACCCCGGCCCGTCCACCGGGCCCGCGGCGCCCTGACCGTCCGCCGCGCCCTCCTCACCCGACGCGTCGAGTACCAACTGGTTGAACCAGTGCCGGTGCACCGCGCCGCGGCGTCTTTCCGCCGTCCGCAGCAGGGCTTCGGCGATCGCGGCCCGCCCCCGCAGCACCTCGCCGCTGGAGATGTGCGTGAACACCGCGTCCTCGGTGAAGGTGGCGGTGAACGCCTCCGCGTCGCCGAGGTCCATGCTCTGCGCCTGTCGCGCGTACAGCGCCTGGATCTCCACATACGTCCCGGCACCGACCGGGACGGGGACACGGGTCGCGGATCGGGTGGGTGCCATCGGTCCTCCGTACACATCGCCGGCCGGGGGCGCGACCGCGCCCGCGCGCCCGACGCTGCCACGCACCCCTGGAGCCGTGGTCCAACGCGCGTGCAGGACCGGTCCGGCGCCCGCGGCGCTTTCCTGGACCGCCGCTCCAGTGCCCCTGAACCCGCTCCTGCCAGCCTGGGCACGTCCCCGTCCCACCCCCCGCGCCGCCTGGAGGCCGACCGTGGTGTC
>NZ_CAAAFT010000188.1:0-1221 GCF_900634765.1 Candidatus Protofrankia californiensis
GGTCCCCGGCCGAGCCCGGCCGCCCCCGCCTGGAGGAGGTGGCCGACAACGTCTACGCGCACATCCAGCCGGACGGCGGATGGTGCCTGAACAACGCGGGAATCCTCGTGGCCGGCGGCCGCACCCTGCTGGTCGACACGGCCGCGACCGAGCGTCGCACCCTGATGCTGCGCGACTCGCTCGCTGCCGTGGCGGGCGAAGAGCCCGAGGTGCTGGTGAACACCCACCACCACAGCGACCACACCTTCGGCAACTCGCTGTTCGGCCCGCGGACCCTCGTCGTCGCGCACCACGACACGCGGGAGGAAAGCCGGGCCGCGGGTCTGGGCCTTCAGTCGCTGTGGCCCGACGTGGTATGGGGCGCGGTGTCCGTACGCCTGCCCGACCTGGGCTACCAGGACGCGCTCACCCTCCACCTTGGCCCGCTGCGGGTCGAGCTGATCCACGTCGGACCCGCGCACACCACCAACGACACCGTTGTGTGGGTGCCCGAGCGCGGGGTGCTGTTCACCGGAGACGTGGTGATGTCCGGCGTGACCCCGTACACGCTGATGGGATCGGTCGAGGGCTCGCTCACCGCGCTGGAGCGGCTGCGCGCGCTGCGGCCGAGGGTGGTGGTCCCCGGGCACGGCCCGGTCGCCGGGCCCGAGGTCATCGACACGAACCTGGCGTACCTGCGCTGGGTGCGGGACCTCGCCACCGAGTCGGCGGCCGCCGGCCTGACACCGCTGCAGGCCGCGCGCCAGACCGACCTCGGCCCCTTCGCCGAACTGCTCGACGCTGAACGCCTGGTGTCCAACCTGCACCGGGCCCGCGCCGACGCGGCGGGCGCCGGCGCCTTCGGCCCGGAGGACATCCTGTCCTCCTTCCAGGAGATGACCGAGTACCACGGCGGCCTACCCGCCTGCCACGCCTGAACCACGGCCAGGTCGGGCAGCGTCCGACAGGTCCGCGTCCTACGGGCACAACGGCCGGGCTCCTGTGGCAGTGTGGGCGCGTCACCCGTTCGAGGTGGTGCTGTCGCGCTGGAGGTCTTGTGGCCGTGATACGGACGCAGGGTGTGACGGGCACCGCGCGGACGGCGGTACGGGCGGTGCTGACCGCGATCGTGGGCGGCGTCATCGGCATCGCCGCTCACCCGCTCACCCGGCCAGTGGCTGTCGATCATCGTGGGTTGCCTCGTCGGCATCGCCGCCGCTCCCTGCCGGGTCGGCCCGGGTG
>NZ_CAAAFT010000188.1:1619-2692 GCF_900634765.1 Candidatus Protofrankia californiensis
GCGCGACATGTCCGTCCATACCGTCGACTCGCTTGGGATCACTAGCTCGTGCTCCGTACGGATGAACTCGCGCACGGCACGGACACACTCGTTCTCGCCGTCGGCCGCGAACCCGATCCGTGCCATTGTCCCGCCTTCCAGCTCTACCCGCCGACTCACGCATCGTCGACGACGCCTTCCACACCCCGACCGGCACCGAAAGCAGCAGTGACCGAGCATCTCGGGTGTCTTTGATGGGCGCCTCCTGTGGCCCGGCCTGTTCCCACCCGGCGCACTCGCGCACCAATTGGATCATGATAGGATATCAGAGGATCTGAATCAGCTATTATGAATCTCATGCGAGTGATGACAGCGTCCGAGGCGTCCCGGAACTTCAGTGCGCTTCTCGATGAGGCTGAACACGGCGAGACGATTGTGGTTACTCGTAGCGGTCGGCGCATCGCTGTGATCATGCCGGCGCCGCACGGCAACGGCGAGGCGCTGCGGGAGGTCCTCCGCCGCTGGGGCGCTCGCGCGGGCGTCGACGACAGGTTCGCAGCCGATGTCGTGGGTGCGCGGGAGGCCGCCTCCGCCGAGTGGGACACCGACCCGTGGCGCGACTGATACTGGACACGGGTGTGCTGGTCGCCGGCGCCCGCGGCCTGCTGGATCTTGCCGTGATGGGCGACCAGGACGACGTCGTCCTACCGGCCATAGCTCTCGCCGAATACACCGTCGGGGTGCTGCTGACCTCAGACGAGGCGGCTCGCGCCGCGCAACGCGCGTTCCTCGCCGACGTGCTCTCCGTGACCCCGGTCGAGGACTACACCCCGGACGTTGCCCATCATCACGCCCAGCTCCTGGCCCATGCGCGCCGTACAGGCGCACCGCGTGGGGCTCATGATCTCATCATCGCGGCGACGGCACGCGCCACCCGACGTCTGCTGGTCACCACTGATCAACGCGCCCGTTTCGACGAGTTGCCCGACGTCGCCACCCGCCTGGTAACCGCCAACCGATGACGGGACCCTCCTTGCACCGCAACGACGGGGAACTCACCGCTTAGCTTGTCGTTTAACCTCTAACTGTCACTC
>NZ_CAAAFT010000189.1:0-4417 GCF_900634765.1 Candidatus Protofrankia californiensis
GTAACCCCACCCGACGGTAACCCCACCCGACGGTAACCCCCGAATTATAACTTTCGGTATAATTCGGGGACCCCTGTCTCCGGGGTGGGCCGTGATCCGTGCTTCTCGGTTGATGATCGTTAATGGATCCCGGGGGGCGCTGTAGGCTTTTCGGCGACGTTCATACGCGCGGTGGTCCGCGCGATGGCACCGCGGACGTCCCGCCAGTGGGCCGAAGGCGACGCGATCATGTTTTCGCACCGCCGGAGGCCCGAGTCCTTCAGGTCGCTTGGATCACCGAGAGGGCACCGCGGGCGTCCCGCTGAGAGGGCACAGGAGCCAGATGCTGGACAGGCGGTTCATCCGGGAGAATCCCGATGTCGTGCGCGAGGCTGCTCGCGTCAAGGGGGTCGACCTCGACGTCGACGGCATTCTGGCTCTCGACCGTAGCGTGCGATCGTTGCAGCACGCCTTGGACACTGCCCAGCGTGAGCGCCGTGAGCTCGCCAGTGCTTTCAAAACCGCCGATCCGGCCGGCCGCGAGCGGCTACGGGAGCGTTCCGGCGCCCTCGACACCCAGTTGCGCGAAACCCGCGACGAGCTGGAGACCGCGGGTGAACGGCTGCGGGACCTGCTGCTGCGCACCCCCAACATCCCGTGGAGCGGCGCTCCGGTCGGAGCCGACGAGTCGGCGAACACCGTCATCCGGGTCTGGGGGGAGCGTCCGACCTTCGACTTCACCCCGATCGACCACGTCGAACTGGCCGAGAAGCGTGGCTGGGCGGAGTTCGAACGGGCCCGCAACGTCTCGGGGGAGCGCGCCTACGCGCTGGCCGGGCAGCTCGTGCTGCTGGAGCGGGCGGTCCATTCCTACGCGCTGGACCTGCTTGCGCACAGGGACTTCCGGCTGGTTTCGGTGCCGTCGCTGGTGAAACGGGAAGCGCTCGTCGGCACCGGTTTCCTCCCCGGGCACGGCGAGGAGATCTACGAGCTGCCCGCCGACGAGCTCTTTCTCGCCGGCACCGCCGAGGTCGCGCTGGTCGGCCTGCACGCCGGCGAGATGCTGTCTCTGCGTGACCTTCCGTTGCGCTACGCCGGGATCTCGCCGTGTTTCCGTCGTGAGGTCGGCAGCGCCGGGCGTGACGTGCGCGGGCTGCTGCGGGTCCACCAGTTCGAGAAGGTCGAGCAGTTCGTGATCTGCGAGGCCGACGAGGAGCAGTCGGCCCGCTGGCACGCCGAGCTGCTGGATACGGCCGAGACCGTCCTGCAGTCCCTGGGCCTTGCCTACGAGGTGGTGGAGTGCGCCACCGGTGACATGGGTCTGGGCAAGTTCCGGATGAACGACATCAACACCTGGTTCCCGTCGCTGGAGCGTTTCCGGGAGACCCACAGCTGTTCGACGCTGCACGACTGGCAGGCGCGGCGGGCGAACATCCGCTACAAGGATGCCGAGGGACGCGTCCGTTTCGCCCACACCCTGAACAACACGGCGGTGGCGACGCCGCGGCTGCTGGCGGCCATCCTGGAGAACTTCCAGACGGCGGATCACCACGTCCGCATCCCCAAGGTCCTGCGGCCCTACCTCGGCGACCGTGAGCTGATCTAGTAGCCGGCCAAAGGGCGCGCGATGATGGTTTTTTCGCGCGCCCGGCGGCCCCAGGAGAGGTCGGCATGGCCAAAGGGCGTGCGATGATGGCCGTTTTCGCGCGCCCCGCGGCCCGCCCGGAGAGGCCATGGCAGCCGGGCGCGTTCGCTTGGGAATGTCGCCGGGCACACCACTGGATGTGAACGGTGTGCGTGGGTGTGGACAGTTGCCTCCGACCGGCGCGGGCGTGGCCGGTGCTGCTCCTCCGGACGCTCCTTCTACGGTGCAGGACGCGCCGGGATGAACGGCAGTCCGGGTGGGTACCCTCCCGCGCGCAGCGCGCTGGGCCTGCGTTTTGCCCTCGCCCTGTTCGGTCTGCTGTTCTCCGTGGCCGTATGCGTATATTTCACGGTCCAGGATCAGCCGCTGCCCGCCGTTGTGCTCGGGGTGGTCGCCCTGACCGCCGTGATCGATCTGGTTGTGATCGTCCGGCGGGTCCGCCGCGAGCGACGATGGTAGCGACCCATCGCCCACAACACCCTCCGAGCTGTAGGTGGAAACCGCCGCCAGGACGACCGAAACCACCTACTCTTCCGGTGCGCGTAGGTGGAAAGGGTTGTCAGGACGACCGAAACCACCTACGTCTTCTTCTGAAGGAGGCGGGTTGTCTCTGCGTCGCCGTACGCTTCTGGTGACAGCGGCGAGCAGTATCCTCGCCGGCTGCGCCATTCCGCCACACATACCGATCGCCCGGTCTGGATCCGGGTCTGCTGGCATGCCAGGTTTACGGTCATCGCCGACCGGTCACCGTCTGCCGGCCGGTGCCGTGTCGTCAGCCACCAGCGAGCGACTGGCGAGCAATGTGTCGGTCGACCGGGCATCGGTGACTAACGAGGTGATCGCTCGCTACCGTGATGTCCGGGCCTCCGCCTGGGGCATCGATGTTCCCGGTGTCACGACGGTCCTGCCCACCACCGACAAGGTGATCGCGCTGACTTTCGACGCATGTGGTGGTCCGCACGGCAGCGGCTACGACCACGCGCTGGTGGCGTTTCTCCGTGAGCACGGGATATTGGCCACGCTGTTCCTCAACTCCCGCTGGATCGATGCCAACATCCGGGTCTTCCACGAGCTCACCGCCGACCCGTTGTTCGAAATAGCGAATCACGGAACATCCCACCGCCCGCTGTCGGTGTCCGGCCGGTCAGCCTATGGGATAGACGGTACGGGAAATGCCGCCGAGGCGTTCGACGAGGTTACCGGAAACCGGGACAAGCTCGCCGCGTTCCTCGGCCACCCGCCGCGGTTCTTCCGGGCAGGTACCGCTCACTGCGACGACGTCGCCGCCCGGATTGTCGTCGACCTCGGTGAGCGTGTCGTCAACTTCGACGTCAACGGTGACGCCGGAGCAACCTTCACTTCTGACCAGGTCGAGCGGGCCGTGCTCGGCGCGAGGCCCGGATCAATCGTCATCGCTCATATGAACCATCCCTCCGGCGGGACGGCCGAGGGGATGGCGGCTGCGCTACCTCGACTGATTGACATTGGCTTCCGCTTCGTCCGGCTTTCCGACTATATATGGTAAAAACTAATTGATAATGGCATATGGTATTGAAGCCATGGCTTTCTGATCGGAATTGCCGTGATGTCGACGGCCGATTCATCGTGAGTGGAGGAGATGAGTCGTCCCACGGACTGGGATGTGCTGGATCTGGATGGGATGGTAATCCGACTGATCGCACCGTCCGCATTGACAACTTTCCATGTGGTCATGTGGAACGTGCTGCCGGCGGCAAATCGGCGTCAGTCCGGTTTTCAGACCGGTTCGACTGTCTCACCGCGCGGGCGCGCGAGCTTTCAGCCACCGCGGCGCCGGGTCCCGCGCTGACCGCCTGGCTGCGGGAGCTCGTCGAGTTCACGGGCACCTACCGGGGGCTTACCGCCGTGCTCATGCTCAATGGCCCCGACGTGGTTCGCTGACACCCCGGCCGGGCCCGCCGGCCGGTGGACGCTCCCCGCCCCCACGGTGGCTGCGCTGAAATCGGGTTCGTTGGGTCGGTAATTGTCCTACAGACTAAGAACATTGGCGTGATCGGGATGGACTACTGGCTGGCCGTCCGGTGAATACGTCATCGACCCCGAGCGTGCAGTCAACACGGCGGCGCCCGCAACAGGCGCAGCGCCGTGCGATGCTGATAACGGGTGATCCGGTCGCGGGCGGAGGTGCTGTGTGACGACGGATGAGGGCCCCACCGTCGTGTGACGTTGAGTGAGTTGCGTCAGCGCCGCGCAGATGTGTATGCGATCGTGCAGCGCTACGGTGCCAGCAACATCCGCGTGTTCGGCTCTGTCGCGCGTGCCGACGCGGACGATGTCAGCGACCTCGACCTGCTGGTCGATCTCGCTTCGGGTCGGGGCTGTTCGATCTCGGTGGCTTCATCATCGGCATCAGCCACCACCCCGGCTACGCGTCCGCGTTCCCCAACTACAGTGGGTCGCCGAGCGGGCGCACCTTCCCCTCAGCCGCCGGATTCCACACGACCGAGTTCTTCTTCACCGACGACACAGGCACCTACTTTCTGCCCACCCGCGACGCGTCACCTGACGTCGCGATCGTCGACGGCCGAGTCGATCTCGACCACTGGCTCGGGGCCACCGTCGCTCGTTACCGACAGCTGTCACCCGAGTGGATCTATCTGCCCCGCGAGGAGCCCTACCTCGAAGGCCACAACACGTGGATCGCCAACCACCCCGGCTCACTGCTCGTGATCCCGGTCGCCGACCTCGCCCAACACCTGATCGCCAACCTCGCGTTTTTCCTGTCGCCCGCCGGAGCCGGGTTTGACCGGATTA
>NZ_CAAAFT010000189.1:4847-5877 GCF_900634765.1 Candidatus Protofrankia californiensis
ACGCGACATGTCTGTCCACACCGTCGACTCGCTTGGGATCACTAGCTCGTGCTCCGTACGGATGAACTCGCGCACGGCACGGACACACTCGTTCTCGCCGTCGGCCGCGAACCCGATCCGTGCCATTGTCCCGCCTTCCAGCTCTACCCGCCGACTCACGCATTGTCGACGACGCCTTCCACCTCGATGTCCTATCTCAAGAATGTCCTATCCCAAGCCGAAGCAGCGTATCGAGGCAGTCGGCCGGTTCTGCGATCTCGGCGCGACGGCCGGTGACCGCCTTCGGCTCTGGCGGTGGGGCGACCTTCCCCCGGAGGAGATCCCCGGTGCTCCGGACAGTGCCGTGGTGGACAGCGCCCGGAAGCTGGACGGCTACGGACGGGTGGCCGGTGGCCTGATCCCTCAGGACCATCACCTGGGCGGGCCCTCCGGCAAGCGTGTCGTGTGGGGGAAGGCGTCTGGCCGGCGGAAATGATCCCGGTGCGTGACACGATCAAGCTGAAGCACGACTTCATCCGCTCCATCGTCATGGAGCCACCGGTGCAGTTTGTCGTGCACAGCCCGGCCGGGCCTGTCGCCGGGCAGGTCAGTTTGCGCAGCGTGTCCGGGTGTACGGCGCACGCCACGGTCGCGGAGCGGCCACGCAACACCGCTGACACTGATCGAAAACTCGGCTGCCGGATCCTCGATGGTCGCCCCGGCGCGGTAACGGCCGATCAACGCCCTGACGTCAGCCGACGGCCTTGCGGCACCTGTTCTCATTGTTCCAGATGTTCCAGACCTGCCGTCCGGCGTAGCGGGGGCTGGACAGGATCGTGCGGACGGCTCCCGTGGCCGAGGATGGACCGAACGTCGGGTCCGGTGCCGTTTCAGGCGCGTTCGTGGATGCGGTTCTTGAGCTGCTCGTACTGGTCAGGGTCGTCCAAGGCGGCCATGACGATCTGGTAGCAGGTGCGTTCGCACAGGTCGATGAGGTCGGCCCGGTCGATGGCCGGCTGGTCGAGCCAGGTGAGGACGACTTCCTCCATGT
>NZ_CAAAFT010000189.1:5902-6528 GCF_900634765.1 Candidatus Protofrankia californiensis
GACGACTTCCTCCATGTACGCCAACCAGCCGGCCACGGCCATGGTGAGGGCGGGGGCGGCGGGTGCGCCCGCGGACGCGAGGCCTTCGGTGATCCAGCCTGCCAGGGTGGCGCGGGTCGAGCGGTGCAGGGCGCGCATGTCGCTGCCGCTGTCGAGCCGGGTGACGGCCTGGTAGATGTCGGGATGGCGGGAGACGTACTCGACGAAGGTCTCGACGCCGGTTCGCAGCTGCTCGCCGGGGTGCAGGGACGGGTCGGGACGCAGGCGGCCGAGGAGGTCCTCGGCGACGGCCTGGAGGACGGCGTGCCGGAACCTGCGTTGCGAGCCGAAGTAGTGGAAGAGCAGCCCGGGGGAGACGCCCGCTTCGGCGGCCACGGTCTCGACGGAGATGTCGTCGATCGTCCCCCTTTCCAGGATGCGGCGGGCGGCGGCCAGGATCTGGCTCCGGCGGTCGGAGGGAAGGAGCCGGGTGCCGCGCGGGCCGGGGGGACGAACCATGCGTCCATCCTATTGACTCCAGCTCAATAGAGCCTACTGTTGAGTAATCCTCAATAAGGGTGCGGCGCCGTCCAGAGCCGGAGCCGACACGTCGCGCCTTCTTCAGCCCCCTCTACGTGACGGAGGAG
>NZ_CAAAFT010000189.1:6839-29662 GCF_900634765.1 Candidatus Protofrankia californiensis
CTGCCGAGTCCCCTGTACATGAGCACGACAACCTGGTCCTGCAGCCGCGCGACGTCCGTTTCGACTGGTCACGGCTTCCGATGCACTGGATTCCGGGCGAGCCCACAGCCACCCACACCATCAACGTGCTGCATCTGCTGCTGCCCGCGGGCGAGCGCTGGTTCGTGCGCGTCTTCAAGCAGGCCCTGCCACTGATCACCGACGACCGGCTGCGGGAGGACGTGCTCGGGTTCATCGGGCAGGAGGCCATCCACGCGCAGGCCCACCAGGGAGTGCTTGACCACCTGCTCGCCAAGGGCTTGGATCCGGGCCCGTACGTACGCCAGGTCGAGTGGCTGTTCCACCGGGTGCTGGGGGAGCGCCCGGGACTGACGCCGGAGCGGGCCCGGGAGCATGTCGTCGAGCGGGTTGCGATCATCGCCGCGGTCGAGCACTTCACCGCTTTCCTCGGCAACTGGGTACTCAACGCGGACGCCCTGGACCTCGCCGGCGCCGACCCGGTGATGCTGGACCTGCTGCGCTGGCACGGCGCGGAGGAGGTCGAGCACCGCAGCGTCGCGTACGACCTGCTCAGACACCTGGACCCGGGCTACGCGCGGCGGATCCGCACCATGGCGATCACCGGTCCTGCCCTGTACTGGCTGTGGATCCGCGGAGCGCGCTTCCTGGTGGCCGCCGATCCGCAGCCGGCCGGGCCACGGCAGAAGGCGAGCTGGCGCGGCTTCCTCGCGGCTTCGCGGCGCGGGCTGCTGCCAAGCCCCGGTGCGGCTGTGTGCTCCGGGGCGCGCTACGTCAGGCGCGGCTACCACCCCACCCAGGAGGGCTCGACCCGGCAGGCGGTCGCCTACCTCGCCACGTCCCCGGCTGCCCGCGCCGCCGCCCACTGACGTTCGAGCAGGACCCGGACCCGTGAGCCGCTCCCTTCCCCCCGACCTGTACGGCAGACCCCGTGCCGACCGCATGATGCGGGTACTGGCCGCCTTCGGCGACGCGTTCTTCCCGTTGTCCACCCGGCCGCGCCGCCGCTGTCGGCCCGCTGCGGCGAACGCGCCCCCGCGCAACCTCGTGGTGGCCACCCGCCGCGCCGAGGCCGAAGACGTCGTCTGCCTGCGCCTGGCCGCCCCCGACGGTGCGGCGCTGCCCGCCTGGCGGCCCGGCGCCCACCTCGACCTGCACCTGCCGTCCGGCCGCCGACGCCAGTACTCCCTGTGCGGTGACCCCGCCGACCGTGCCGCCTATCGGATCGCGGTACGCCGCATCGAGACGGGCGGCGGCGGATCGGTGGAAGTACACGACGCCCTGCCGGAGGGCACCCGGCTCACCGTGAGCGGGCCGCGCAACGCCTTCCCGTTCGCCGCCGAGCCCTGCGTGCTGTTCATCGCGGGCGGCATCGGCATCACTCCCATCCTGCCGATGGCCCGCGAGGCCGCGCGGCGCGGCCTGGACTGGCGGCTTGTGTACACCGGTCGTAGCCGCGCCCGCCTGCCGTTCACCGACGAACTGCGGCAGCTCGGTGGCCGGATCGAGATCGTCTCCGGCGAGGAGCACGGGATCCCCGCTGCCGCCGACCTGCTGCGCCGCGCCCCGGCCGGGGCCGCCGTCTACGCCTGCGGCCCAGTCCCCATGCTCGACGGCATCAAGGCGGCCTTCGACGCGAGCCCCGCAACGGCCCTGCACTGTGAGCGATTCGCCCCCGCCCCGATCCGGGGTGGCCACCCCTTCGAGCTGCACCTGGCCCGCAGCGGGCGCGCGCTGCCCGTCCCCGCCGACCGGTCCGCCCTGGACGTGCTCAGGGAGGCCGTCCCCGCGGCCGCGTACTCCTGCCGGCGGGGACTCTGCGGGATCTGCCGCCAGCGGGTCCTCACCGGACTGGTCGAGCACCGCGACCACCGCCTCACCGACGCCGAGCGCGCCGGCGGCGCGATGCTCGTCTGCGTATCCCGCGCACCCGCGGGCGAACGCCTCGTCCTGGACCTGTGACCCCATACACGCACGACCGGAAGGCGACGCCCATGACCATGCAGGCCCAGGCCGCACCGGCCTTCCCGTACGACAGCAGCGACCTCGACCGCTTCCGTGAGCTGCAACAGCTCGCCTACGGCTGCGCCGAGCGCGTCGCAGCCTGGCTGGAACCTGGAGTGACCGAATGTCAGGTCGCTGCCCGGCTCCGCCGGGAGCTGGTCGCCGAAGGCGTCCAGGACTTCTTCCACATCCCCTTCGCCTGGTTCGGCGACCGTACTGCTTTTCGGCACTTCCAGACGCCGCTGCAGTTCTTCGCGGGCCGGCGGAAGCTGGAAGAAGGCATGCCGTACATCCTCGACTGCGCTCCCGTCGTCGACGGCTACACCGCCGACATCGGCTACGCGGGCAAGGTCGGCGACAATCCCATCTGGGACAAGATTGCCTTTGACCTGCGCGAATACCGCGAGCTGATCCTCCGTGAGGTGCGGCAGCGCAAACCGCTCAACGACATCTACGCTTCCGTGGACGCGCTCATCGCCCACCACGGCTACGACAACCGGCACAAGGTCTATCCGGGACGGGTCATCGGCCATCAGGTCACCCGCATGACCGCCCGCGGGCCCGCCGGAGTCAATGTCCTCGGCTTCGGGGTACGAACGCTGGAGACCCTCGGCCGCGAGCTCGTCAGCGAGCGCCTGCACGGCCGTTCGCCGCTGTGGGCCGACGGCCGCTCCTCGCGGCACGCGCCCACGCCGGGGCTGTGGGCGGTCGAGCCGCACGTCGGATTCCGCGAGGTGGGGCTGAAGTTCGAGGAGTTACTGGTGGTCACCGAGGACGACGCCCACTGGCTCGACGACGACCTGCCACACGTGCGCCGCTGGCAGCAGGCACACACCCGATCGGACGCCCGATGAAACACCGTACGGTCATCTCGGCCGGCGTGCCGCTGGCCGTGTACGAGCAGGGCGACCCCGCCCGGCCGACGGTACTGCTCGTGCACGGCTACCCCGACACCCACCACATCTGGGACGATGTCGCCGCCACCCTCGCCGCCGACGGTCACCACGTCGTGCGCTACGACGTGCGCGGCGCCGGGGCCTCCGGGGCCGCGGCGGGTGTGCGCGGCTACCGGCTGCCGCAGCTCGCGGACGACCTGTTCGCCGTGGCCGACGCGGTCAGCCCGGACCGGCCGGTACACCTCGCCGCCCACGACTGGGGGTCCATCCAGTCCTGGGAGGCCGTCACCGACCCACGCTCGGCGGGCCGCATCGCCTCATACACCTCCCTGTCCGGTCCCTGCCTGGACCACGTCGGCCACTGGGTTCGACGACGTCTCACCCGCCCCACCCCGCGCCACATCGGCCAACTCCTCGCCCAGGCCGCGCACTCGTGGTACATCGGCGTCTTCCACGCGCCGCTGCTCGCCCCCGCCGCCTGGCGGCTGGGCCTGGCCGCGGGGTGGGGCCGCGTGCTGTCGTCTACCGAAGGGGTCGCCCCGCGAGCCGGCCACCCGCAGCCCACCCTTGCCGCCGACGCCGTACGCGGCATCGCGCTGTACCGGGCCAACATGCTGCCCCTCCTCCTACGCCCACGGCAGCGCCCGACCGCCATACCGGTGCAGCTGATCACCATCACCCGGGACCACTACGTCAGTCCCGCTCTGGGTGACGACCTCGACCGCTGGGCGCCGTACCTGTGGCGGCGCACCCTGCCGGCCGGGCACTGGTCCGCACTACTGGAGAAAGGCCCCACCGTGGCACGAATGATCAAGGAAATCGTCTCGCGCACCGACGGTGCGCCCGCGTCCCCCGTACTGGACCGGGCCTACGGTGCGCGAGGGGGGCGGGGGCCTTTCGCCGGGAAGCTGGCCGTTGTCACCGGTGGCGGCAGCGGCATCGGCCGCGCCACCGCACTGGCCTTCGCCGAGCACGGCGCCGACGTCGTGGTCTGTGACCTCGACCTGGCCACCGCCGAACGCACCGCCGAACTCGCCCGCCTGCTCGGTGCCACCGCCCACGCCTACCGCGTCGACGTCTCCGACGGCCCCGCCGTCGACACCTTCGCCACCGAAGTCGCCGCAGCCCACGGCGTCCCCGACATCGTGGTCAACAACGCGGGCGTCGGCCACTGCGGCACCTTCCTGCAGACCACCGAGAAGGAGTGGCAGCGCATCCTGGAGGTCAACCTCGGGGGCGTCATCCACGGCTGCCGTGCCTTCGGCACCCTCATGGTCGACCGTGGTGAGGGCGGCCACATCGTCAACCTCGCCTCCGCCGCCGCATATCTGCCCAGCAAGATCCTCGCCGCCTACGCCACCAGCAAGGCGGCTGTCTACATGCTCTCCGACTGCCTGCGCGCCGAACTCGCCCCCGCCGGCATCGGCGTCACCACCATCTGCCCCGGCATCGTCAACACCAACATCACCCGCACCACCACCTTCTCCGGCCGGTCCGCCGACCGGCTCGACGCCACCCGCGACCGCATCTCCGCCCTCTACACCAGGCGTAACTTCCCCCCGGACAAGGTCGCCCAGCAGATCCTGCGCGCCGTCCGCCAGAACAAGGCCGTCGTCCCGGTCACCGTCGAGGCCAGGGCCGCCCGCCTCCTCGCCCGTCTCTCCCCGGCCCTGCTGCGCGCCGCCGCCCGCTTCGACCTCGGCTGACGGTGCCCTCGCCCGCCTGCCCACCCCACCGCGGGCCCCGGCCCTCGTGCACCGCGTACGGGATGGGACGAGATGATCATAGTGCGCAGTGTGTGGCGCTCGCGTGTCACCCAAACATGGAGAAGACATCCATGACTTTCGTCCAGACCCTCCTGCGGTCCCCGGTAGTGGCGGCCCTCACCTGGCCGCACAGCGTGGACCGGTACCTCGAGCTGGTCAACCCGATGTGGGCGGCGAAGGAGGTCCGCGCCCGGGTCGTCCGCGTGGCGACCGAGACCCGGGCCGGTGCCCCGGTCGCCACGATCACTCTCCAGCCCACCAGGACCTGGAACGGCCACCTCGCCGGCCAGTACGTCCAGCTCGGCGTCGAGATCGACGGTGCCCGTCGTATCCGGTGCTTCTCGGTCTCCTCGCCCGAGTCCGGCCGCGGCGACCGCATCACGATCACGGTGCGCGCCAACCCTGACGGCGTCGTCTCCAAATACCTCGTCGAATGCGCCCGGCCGGGCACGATCGTCCACCTTTCGCAGGCGGCCGGTGGGTTCACGATGCCCGAGCCGCTGCCGCACCGACTGCTGTTCATCTCCGGCGGCTCGGGCATCACCCCGGTGATGTCGATGGTCCGCACACTGCTGCGCCGCGGCTACGGCGGCACCATCACGTTTCTGCATTACGCACAGTCACCGGCACACCAGATCTTCGCCGACGAGCTCGCCGAACTGCCTCCGAACGTCCATGTCCACCTGGTCTACCCCGGGCAGGGCGGCCGGTTCTTCACGCCGATGGAGCTGTCCCGGCTCGTGCCGGACTACCCGGACGTCGATACCTGGGCCTGCGGCCCGGCGGGCCTGGTCGAGAAAATCCAGGCCGCCTACGACGGTGGCGACAAGCTGCGCGTGGAGTACTTCAAGACGCCTGTCCTTCGTGGCACGGCCGGGGGCGAGGTGACCTTCACCAAGGCCGGCGCCACCGCGGCCAACACCGGGACCACCCTGCTCGAGCAGGCCGAGGCCGCCGGGCTTACTCCCGAGTTCGGCTGCCGCATGGGCATCTGCTTCTCGTGTACATCCCATAAGGCCGAGGGCACTGTCCGCAATGTGCTCACCGGCGAGGAGTCGAGCCTGCCCGACGAAGACATCCGCATCTGCGTGTCCATCCCCGTCGGCAACTGCGCCGTCGAGATCTGACCCATCCACCACGCCCGGACTCGTGTGCCTCAATCGCGCACGCGAACGAACGCACCGCCGCAGACGAAATCGGCGAGAAATCGGAGAAGGAGCCCATCGTGACCACTCAATCCACCATGCTCACCCCTGAACAGATCGAGGTATTCGGCGCCGAGATGGATGCGATCCGGCAGCGGGTCATCGCCGACCTCGGCGAGAAGGACGCGGCATACATCCGCAAGGTCGTCAAGGCCCAGCGCGCCTTCGAGGTCGCAGGCCGCGCGCTCTTCTACGTGCCGCCGGCCTGGCCGCTCGCGGTCGTCTCGCTCAGCGTGAGCAAGATCCTTGACAACATGGAGATCGGCCACAACGTCATGCACGGCCAGTACGACTGGATGGATGACCCCGGCCTGAACTCCCGTATGTATGAGTGGGACACCGTCTGTCCCAGCGTGCAGTGGAAATACTCCCACAATTACATACATCACACATATACCAACATCATCGGCAAGGATCGTGACCTCGGCTATGGCATCCTGCGCATGCAGGAGAACCAGGAGTGGAGGCCGAAGTATCTCGGCAACCCGCTCTACGCCTTCCTGTTGATGATCTTATTCGAATGGGGCGTACTCCTCCATGATCTGGAGGCTGAGAAAATCTTCGCCGGCGAGAGAACCTGGGCCGAGACCAAGCCCCTGCACCGCGAAATGCTGCACAAGGTCCGCAACCAGACGCTCAAGGACTACATCCTTTTCCCGCTGCTCACCGGCCCCTTCCTCCTGACCACACTGGCCGGTAACGCGCTCGCGAACCTGGTCCGCAACATCTGGGCCTTTAACATCATCTTCTGTGGCCACTTCCCGGCGGGCGTCGCCACGTTTACCGAAGAGGAGGCGGAGAACGAGACCCGCGGCCACTGGTACTACCGCCAACTGCTCGGCTCCTCCAACATCATCGGATGCAAGCTTTTCCACGTCATGGCAGGCAACCTGTCCCATCAGATCGAGCACCACCTGTTCCCCGACATCCCCGCCCGCCGCTACCCTGAAATCGCTGCCGAGGTCCGGGAGATATGTGAGCGCTACGGCCTGCGCTACAACACCGGCCGGCTGTCCAAGCAGCTCTTCTCCGTTGAGAAGAAGATCCTCAAGTTCTCGCTGCCAACGAAGAACAAGCCCATCGCGACCGTCGAGGACCTTCCCCTCGCGGCCCTGGCCACGGTCGGGCTGACCGGCAGGGAGATCGCATCAGGACTGGTCGCATCAGGACTGGTCACCTCCCGGTTGGTCGTCTCCGTGCGGATCGCCGAGAGCCACCTGTAGCGTGCCTACCTACCGTCCGCAGGAGCCGGGGCCCTCGGCTGTCGCAGCGCCACAGACACCCGAGCCGAGAGGTAACGGCGCCTGATACGGAAAACGTCGGCAATATGCCTCCATGACCCAGCCTCCACGACCCACATGCGCTTCCATGACCCATCGGCCGGTCACGAACGTCCTCGTTCGTGACGGTCACGAGACCCGGCATGCTCCTCGCCCGGTCCACGCCGTTTCACATCTCGATTCCGGTGGGAATACGGTGGAATCCGTCCTCGACACCACCGGCGCGACGAGATGCAGCCGGCGCGCTCCAAGCGTAAGGACAGCAGGTGTAAGGACAGGTAGTGTGCCTGTCCTCGGCGGGAGCCATGGTTCTCGACGATCGTCGACGGCCGAGTCGACCTCGACCATTGGCTCGCGGCCACCGTCGCTCGTTACCGGCAGCTGTCACCCGAGCGGATCCACCTGCCCCGCGAGGAGCCCTACCTCGAAGGCCACAACACCTGGATCGCCAACCGTCCCGGCTCACTGCTCGTGATCCCGGTCGCCGACTTCACCCAACACCTGATCGCCAACCCCGCGTTCTTCCTGCAGAAGGGGACGCCGTCCACGACGACATCAACCACCGGGCCATCCCCGGCGTCGACGACTTCGGCGAGCTACGCCACGCCGACGAGCCGTTCCCGCTGTCGTTCGTCGAGCAGTACATTTTTGCCGAAGCCAGCGCCGAACTGATCATCAGTGTCCACAACGGCCACCTGCTGCTCGGCGCGCTCGGCCTCGGCGGCTGGACCTTCGACGGCATCGACCGGCTCAGCATCCTCGGCGCCTCCGGCAACCCCGACGTCCCCGGTCTCGGATTCCACGTCCGGACCGACGACCGGTGGGCCATACCCAACCCCACGGGCCTACCCGGCGTTTTCGAGACCCTCTCCCGTCCCCACATCCCCGACATCGCCACCGCCGTTCGCCTGTTCACCGAACGCAAGTACGCAATCGGCGGGCCGTTCCACCCCGACACCCCGGGACCGTGGCGCGAAACCCCCGCCGTGCGATCCGCCGCCGCACGCCACGACCAGCGTTTCCTCGACCTGCTCACGCTCGAAGCCATCTACATCGACGACACCTTCGGCAAACTCCCCAGCCCCGACGCCGGCGGGATGTCCCGACGGTTGCCGAGAGTGTCAGCTATCGCCTCTCTGTGCTGCGGCGGTCGGCGTACAGATGCTGGCAGAACCCCGCCGGGGGCGCCGGTCAGGGTCTGCCCAAGAAACGGTGTAACGGACAGCGATGTTCAAGCGTCTCTGCAGGTCACGGCCTTACTCTGGAGATTACCGATCAAGATCCCCTGACACTCCCCCGGTCACTCGTAGTTACCAAAGGTCAGGCCATGTCTGGCTGTCTGGTGCGAGCCAGCGGGTGCCCGGGGCTGGGCGGCCCGCGGGCACCTCAGCCGGCGCTGAGCCGCGCCGATTCCAGGTGTTGCTTGGCGGTCCGCAGCGTCGCCAGGCTGTTGCCTCCGATCGCGGCGCGGACTGCCGCGCGCGCGTCGGCGAGCGTGCGCACACCCGGCAGCGCGATGGCACGCTCGGGGTGGAGCCGTACGGTGTGCCGGGAGGTGGCCCGGGTGTGCGTGACGTCGCCCTCGGCGTATGGGTCGAGCACCCAGCGGCCGGTGTGCACGGTGAGCGCGTCGGGCAGCGTGGTCTGCTTGTACGCGAGCGTGTGGGGCGCGAGGCTGACGCGGAAGGAACGGGTGGTGTGTGTCGTGCCGTCCGGCGCGCGGGTGTCCATTTCCAGCACCTGCTGGCCCGGCTCGTCCTCCGTAAGGGCGACGCGCGCCACGTGCGCGAGCCGCTGCGGCCACAGGTCGGCGCGGTCGAGGAAGTCGTGAACGACCTGCGGCGGGGCCTGCACGAGCACCGAGTCCTCGAAGGACAGCAGCAGTTCGCCATGCCGGGTGCCGTCGGCGACCTCTTCGGCGATTGCCCGCAGTGAGGCGAGCTCGCTGGTGCTGTTGCGGTCGGTGGCCTCCTCGATCCAGCGCAGCCCATCGGGGTCGTCGGCCACGGCGGTGAAGCGGTGGCCGAGTACGATCCGGCTACCGCCGCCGGCCCGCGCGGTGATCTCCCAACTGCCCGCCATGGACCCGACCGGCGGCGCGCTCACCTCCTGGCGGAAGGCGATGTGCAGCTGTCCGGCGGGCAGTTCGCGCAGTGACGTCCAGGACTTCAGCCGGCCGTCGGCCAGCGCCCAGATGCGCAGCCGCTCGCGTTGCGGGCCGGCGTCCTCGCGGATGACGTGCACGGTGGGCGGGAAGAGGTGCGGCCACTGGGTGGCGTCGGCGAGCAGCCCGTACACCAGCTCGGGCGGGGCATCGACGTCGACGGTGTGTAGCGTGTTGCGGACGGTCGGACGGCTCATGTGGGTTCTCCTCACCTCAGGTGCGTCCCGCCGTCGGCGAGCAGGACGCTGCCGGTGCTGTAGGGGGAGCGGATCAGGCCGAGCACGGCCTCCGCGACGTCGTCGACCGTGCCGATCCGCCGCAGCGGGGCCAGTGCGGCGACCTGCTCGCGCGGACCGGTCAGCGAGGCGGTCCACTCGGTGTCGATCAGTCCGGGTGCCACCGCGTTGACCCGGATCTCGGGCCCCAGTACCCCGGCCAGCAGGCGCGTCAGGTGCTCCAGCGCGGCCTTGCTGACGGCGTACGGGATGGAGCTGCCGGCCGGCCGGGAGCCGGCGATGGAGGAGACGGTGACGATGCTGCCGTCCCCGGTGGCCCGCAGGTATGGCACCGCGGCCACGGTCAGCTGCCAGGTGCCGATCAGGTTGACGTCGAGGATCTCCCGCCACACCTCGGGGGTGACGGACTCCAGATCGGCGTGCGGGATGTAGCGGGTCGTACCGGCGTTGTTCACCAGGACGTCCAACCGGCCGAACCGCTCGACGACGTCGGCCGCCAACTGCCGTGCCTGCTGCGGATCGGAGATGTCGGCCTGGAAGTAGGCCGCGTCCGGCAGGTTCTTGGCGACCTCCTCGCCAGCGTCCGCCGAACGCGCGGAGTTGACGGCCACCCGGTAGCCCTCCCGGGCCAGCCGGCGGGCCACCGCAGCCCCGATCCCCGAGGACGATCCGGTCACCAGTGCTGTGCGACGCTCGCTCATGGGTCCTCCCGTCGTGGCTGCGGGCCGTGGCCTCGCGCCACCTTCGCGCCGTGCGGTGGAGGACCGCTGGAGAACCGGTCGGCGGTCGGTCTTTTTTCGTAAGAATTTTTACGGCACTGTTGCACTGAGGAAAATCACGCACGCAGAAATTCTGGTCAGCGCTGTGCAGTTGTTTTTCACTCCTGCCGCGGGGCGGTCCAACTCTGGACGCTGGTTCACCCTGTGTTCTACAGTCATGTTCGAACGGTATATCTGCTCAGGGCTGTGGATGCCAGTGGCATTTGCCGGTTATTCCGTGCGGCGGAGGGTGTCGGGTAGCGGTGGCTATGGAATTCGGTGTGCTGGGTCCGCTCATCCTGGGGACGGAGAGGCAGAGTTTCCTGCCGAGCGCCCCCAAACCCAAGCAGTTGCTGGCCCTGCTGGTGCTGAACGCGAACCGGGTGCTGTCGGCGGCGTCCTGCATCGAGGAGCTGTGGAGCAGCGACCCGCCGGCGTCGGCGATGTCGACGCTGCAGACGTACGTGCTGCACATCCGCAAGGCGCTCGCCCGGGTGCCCGGGGTCGGCTCGCTCGCCGCCGCCCGGTCGGTGCTGACCACGCACGACTACGGGTACGCGCTGCAGGTCAGCCCCGAGGATGTGGACGCCTTCCGGTTCGGAATGCTCGTACGCGAGGGCCAGCGGGCCCAGGAGCGCGCCCAGCACCAGCGGGCGACCGAACTGCTGGCGCAGGCGTTGGCGGTGTGGCGTGGCGACGTCCTAGTCGACGTGCAGCTCGGCCCGATGCTCCAGATGCACGCGCGGGCGCTGGAGGAGGCCCGGCTCGGCGCGTGGGAGCGGCGGGTGGAGTCCGACCTGCGGCTGGGGCGGCACCACCTGCTGCTCGGCGAACTGGTCGGCCGCGCCGCAGCCCATCCGGTCAACGAGAACATCCACGCGCAGTTGATGGTGGCGCTCTACCGCTCCGGCCGCCCGGCCGACGCGCTCGGTGTCTACCTGCGGCTGCGGACGATGCTGCGGCGCGAGCTCGGCCTGGACCCGTCGATGCGGCTCCAGCAGCTCTACCACGCGGTGCTGCGCGCGGACCCGGTGCTGGACTCCCACGAGGTCGGCGAGCACGGGCTCTCGCTCGACCTCGCGATGCAGCGGACCGGCACCTGAGCTGGGACAACCCGGCGGGCGGCCGACGACGGGCAACGACGATCTGGACGACCTGAAGGAGGGGCGGAGCCGGTGGTGATCCTGGTGACAGGAGCGGGGGGCAGCGCGGCCGGGGGCGTGGTGGACGGCCTGGTCGAGGCGCGCCAGCAGGTGCGGGTCCTGCTGCGGCGGGACACCGGCAGGAGCTGGCCGAGCGGGGTGCAGGTCGTCTTCGGCGATCTGCGCGACCCCGTGGCCGTGCGGTCGGCGCTGGACGGCGTGGAGCGGGTGTTCCTGCTGATCGCCGAGGACGGCGGCGCGGGCTTCGCCGAGGCCGCGCGCGGCCTGCCGCTGGAGCGGGTGGTCCTGCTGTCTTCCAAGGCCGTCGAGGAGTTCGGCGGCCTCGACAACCCGCTGTACCGCAAGCACCTGCTCGGCGAGCAGGTGGTCGGTGCCCTCGGCGTGTCCTGGACGTTCCTGCGGCCCGGCGGCCTGGCCTCCAACGCGCTGCGCTGGTCGGGTTCGATCCGCGCCGAGGGTGTGGTCCGCGCGCTGTTCCCGCAGCTGGCCGCGCCCCTGCTCGACCCCGCCGACCTGGCCGAGGTGGCCGTGCGCGCGCTGCTCGACCCCGGCCACGAGGGGCGCACGTACACACTGACCGGGCCGGAGATCATCACTGTGCGGGAGCAGGTGGAGGTGCTGCGCGAGGAGACCGGGCAGGAGATCCGTTTCGAGGAGATCGCCGAGGAGCAGGCTCCCGCGGTGCTCGGGCCGAGCCTTCCGCCGGGTTTCATCGAGGTTTACGTACCCGTACAGAAGCAGTACCTGAAAACGACACCCGCGGTCCTTCCGACCTACTCCGAGATCACCGGAAAAACCGGTCGGACTTTCCGGGAATGGGCCCGCAGGCACGTGGACGCATTCCGCTGAACCTGCTGTCGGGAATGATTCTCGCCGGGTGGTCGGGCACACATCCGGTGAATGCCCGACCGCCTCCGGCCGGTAATGCGTGATCGCTTCAGGGTTGTGCGGCCCCCACCTCTTCCCGCCCGTGCGGGGTGTTCCACTCCGCCACCGTCCAGGTGGTCAGGGACGAGCGGGGGACGACCTACTCCGGGTGCAACTGGTCGAAGTTGTCGGCGAAGTTCTGGCGGATCACGGCGAAGTTCGTCGCCTTCTTGAAGGCGGGCAGCGTGTACAGGTCGCGGGCGTAGGCCCACAGCGCCGGGAAGCCCTCCGGACGGGCGGTGTTGGTGGCCAGCAGCCCCGGGTAGGCGACGTCCAGCCGGGCCAGCGACAGCCACAGCCGCACGTCGGGCTCGGTGACGGTCGGCCCGAACAGGTAGCGCCGGCCGCGTAGCCGCTCCTCCAGGGTGTCGAAACGGTCGAAGAGCACGCGCAGGATACGGGCGTGCTCGGCCGGGTCCGCCGCGTTCCCGACCCGGTGCAGGGCGTTGTTGACGTCCTGGTGCAGCCACGCGTTGAAGGCGTCGATCTGCGAGCGCAGCGCCCGTGGGTAGAGGTCGACGTCCGGGTCGGCCCAGGCGTCGAACTGTGTGCTGAGGTCCAGGCTGATCGCACCCGACTCGTTGCTGATGATCCTCCCGCCCTCCCGGTCCCACAGCGCTGGCACGGAGGCGCGGCCCGGCCAGCCCGGCACCGTCGCCTCGTACGCATCGCGCAGCCGGGAGAAGCTGTTGATCGGATCCGGTCCGGACTCGCCGTCGAAGATCCAGCCGCGCTCGTCGGCGGAGTCGTCGACGTATGACAGCGAGACCACGTCCTGGAGGCCCTTGAGCGTGCGGACGACCGCGGCGCGCGAGGACCACGAGCAGCCCCAGGCGGCGTAGACGTGGTAGCGGCCGGGTTCGGCGCGGTAGCCGCTGGAGCCGTCGGCGGTGATCCGCCCGCGCAGCCTCTCCACGTCGCGGGCCGGGGTCGCCGGGGCCTGGTCGCAGAACTCGGCCTCGGGCGCGCAGGCGCTGTCGGGCACGATCGGGGGCTGCTCGGGGAAGTGCACCTGTGTCATGGGTACTCCGTGAGGGCTCGGACGGACGAACGGGACGAAGGGCGGGACACCGGACGGCGTGTCACGGCCGGCCACCCGGGGTGAGGGCGCGGGCGATCCGGTTGACCGCCACGGTGACGGCGGCGATGGTCAGGCCCGGCAGCACGGTCAGCCACCAGGCGGTACCGAGGTAGTCGCGGCCCTCGGAGACCATCGCGCCCCACTCCGGCGTGGGTGGCTGCGCCCCGAGGCCAAGGAAGCTCAGCGCGGACACCGAGAGCACCGCGGTGCCCAGTTCCAGTGCCGCCAGCGCCAGCACCGGGCCGCACACGTGCGGCAGCACATGGGTCAGCAGCACCACGGGACCCCGCACGCCCGCGGCGGTCGAGGCCTCCACGTACGGCTCCTGCCGGGCCTTGAGCACCTGGGCGCGGACGATCCGGGAGAAGCCCGCGATGCCCGCCAGGCCCACGGCGATCGCCGCGTGCGCGGTGCCGGTGCCCAGCGCGGTGACGACGGTCAGCGACAGCAGGATCGCCGGAACGGCCAGCACCGTGTCGACCATCCGCATCAGCAGGGCGTCGACCCAGCTGCCGAGGGTGCCCGCGGTCAGGCCGATCGCGGCACCGCCGGCCAGCGCGAGCCCGACCGCGATCACCGGGGCCCGCAGCGACAGCGACGAGGCGTGCACCACCCGGGACCAGACATCCCGACCCAGGTAGTCGGTGCCGAACCAGTCCGCACCGCTCGGCGGGAGCAGCGCGCGGTCGGGCGCGGTGGCCAGCGGCGCGTGCGAGCAGAACACCGTGGGGAAGAACGCCCAGGCCAGCACCAGCACCAGCACCAGCACCAGCACCGACAGCGTGAGCCCCGGGCTGCGCCACACGCCCCGCAGCGCCGCCCGCAGCGCCACGGGGAGGCGGGTGCCGCCGCGGGCGGCCTCGTGGGCGGTGTCATGGGCGGCCTCGGGAGGGTTCAGGCCGATCGTGGTCTCAGCCATCCGAGGCTGCCCCTTCCCGTTGCGGGCCGCTCGGCCAGGCGCGGGTCGAGCAGCGGTGTCACCAGGTCGACGGCGAGGTTGACGGCGGCGAAGACCAGGGCGCTGACGACCACCGCGCCCTGCACCACCGGGATGTCCTTCGCCTCGACCGCGGCCGCGGTGATCCGGCCGAAGCCGTTGCGGGAGAACACCGTCTCCACCACCACCGAGCCGGCCAGCAGACTGCCGGTGATCAGCCCTAGCAGCGACAGCAGCGGCAGGACAGCGTTGCGGGTGGCGTGCCGCAGCAGCACCCTGGCCCGCCCGGCCCCCTTGGCCCGGGCGGTGGCGACGTAGGGCGACCGGAGGGCGTCGGCCAGGCTCCGGGCGAAGAGCTGCGCGATCAGTGAGGCCGTCGGAACGGCCAGGGTGACCGCGGGCAGCACCAGCCCGGTGCCGCCGGTGTGGCCGAAGGCGGGCAGCAGCTTCCACCGGAAGGACACCACCTCCAGCAGCACCAGGCCCACCACGAACTGCGGGAAGGACACCCCCAGCGCGGGCGCCGACAGCAGCAGCCGCGACAGCCGCCGCGACCGGGTGGCGGTCGCGGCCAGCGCCGTGCCCACCCCGAGCAGCACGGCCAGCGCCAGACCCGTCCCCGCGAGGGCCAGGGTCTGCGGCAGCGCAGCTGCGAAGGTGTGGGTGACGGTGTCGCCGCTCTGCACCGAGCGGCCCAGGTCGCCATGGAGGGCCGCCCATAGCCGGTCGGCGTACTGCTCCGGCAGCGGGCGCTCGAAGCCGTAGGCGGCCCGCAGTTGGTGTACCTGGGCGGGGGTGGCGTTGGCGGCACCGCCCTGGCCGCTGAGCATGATGGCGACCGGGTCCCCCGGCAGCAGGTAGAGCAGGACGAAGGAGAGTGTGAACGTCGCCCACACGGTGACCACCGCGTGCAGCAGCCGCAGCAGCAGGTGACGTACCGTCATGTTCCGCGCCTCTTCTGATCCGTGCTGTCCGGCCGGTACCCCTGGCGGGTCAGTTCGCGAGCCAGGCGTCGAAGAACGCCGGCTGCGCGGAGCCGTCCAGGGCCACGCCGAGCACACGCCCGGTGAACGCCACGGACTGGGTCTGCTCGTAGACGGGGATCGCGTACGCCTGCTGGACGATCTGCCGCTGCGCCTGCTCGACCAGGGCCGTGCGCTCGGCGGCGTCGATCGTCTCGGACTGCTTCGCGAGCAGCGTGTCCAGCGGGTTGCCGGCGGGCAGGTGGGCGCGGTTCTTGGTTGTGGTGGAGAAGACGGTCGACAGCACGTCGGGGTCGGCGCGGGTCAGGCCGAACCACAGCAGGTCGTACCGGCCGGCCTCCTGGTCGGGCGCGAGCTGGTTCAGCGGCAGGCCGTTGAGCTGAGCGTCCACGCCGATCGCGTTCAGCTGGGACTGGACCAGTTGGAGCACGTTGCGGCTGGCGGTGTCGACTCCCGGGTAGATCAGCGACAGCGTCAGCCGCTTGCCGTCCTTGGTACGGATCCCGTCGCTGCCCGCCTGCCAGCCGCCCGCGTCCAGCAGGACGCGGGCGCCTGACGGGTCGTAGGCCAGATCGGCCGACAGGTTGGCGTACGAGGGCGTGCTGGAGGTCAGGATGCTGGTAGCCGGATGGTAGCGGTCAGTGAGAAGCGTCCTGACGATGGTGGCGCGGTCGATGCCCTTGGTGAGGGCCTTGCGGACGGACGCGTCGGCCAGCAGCGGCCGCTGGGTGTTGGCTGTCAGGTTGTATGTGACGCCCGGCACCGGCCGGGACAGCTCGGTGGCACTGCCGGAGGCGAGCCGCTGCTCGTCCCGTGCGTCGATCCCGATGACCGCGTCGACCTGGCTGGAGAGCAGGCTGCCGACGCGCACCCCGGACTCGGGCACCACCTTGTAGTCGATGCCGTCGAGGTAGGCCGCGCCCTGGTGCTTCCACACCGGCGAGCCCCACGCGTAGTCCGTGCGCCGCGTAAGCCGGATCTCCTGGCCCTGCACGGTGTCCTTCAGCACGAACGGGCCCGCGCCGGCGAGGCCGCGGCCCTGGCAGCGGTCGTCCGGGGTGCGGGCCAATGATGCGGGGGAGAGCAGCCCGAGCGCGGCCGTCGAGGTGGCCTGGGGGAACTGCGCGTTGGGACGGGAGAACGTGACCTTCGCGGTGTGGCTGTCGACCACGGTGGTGCCCTGGTAGCCGGCCAGGTAGCTGGCGGCGACCGCGTCCACGGCGCCGAGCTTGACGATGGTGTCGAAGTTCGCTTTGACCGCGGCCGCGTCCACCGGCTCGCCGTCGCTGAAGGTCGCCCCGGCACGCAGTGTAAAGGTGAACTCGGTGGCCGACGCGCTGGCCTCGAACTTCGAGGCCAGCCACGGCACGATCTTCCCGGTGGCCGGGTCCTGGTCGGTGAGCGAGGACACCAACTGGCGGCTGATCGCGGTGTTGCCGTTGGAGCTGTTGTTCTGCGGGTCCAGGCACAGCGGCTTGCTCGCCACCGCGACCGTCAGCGTCCCGCCGCTGCGCGCGGTGCCCGAGCCGCCCGGCGACGCCCCGCCGCCGTCGTTCGACGAGCAGGCAGCCAGCCCCAGGCACAGCACCACCATTCCGGGCAGAATTCGGCGGCCCGGCCCTCCAATATGTCTGCTGCGCACGGGAACAGCAGGGCTCGGCTGGCGAAACATGGATACTCCTGAAGCGGATTGTTGCGGAGAGGAAATCACTGGCGCCTCATCGTGGCGGGCGCCGGTCGACACGCGTACGGGCCGAATGCGGGCACGGAAATCAGGGGCCGCAGCCCTCGGCGTGGCGACTGGTGGTACCGGGGTGTGCTCGGTTGCTCAGTGACAGAGCGCGCTTGCCTGTCGGACGAGGTCGACGTCCAGGCGGCGCATCAGAATTACGACTCCCACGGGCACGTCAGGAGACTACCGTGACTATTCGGGACTAAGCCAGTGACAATTGACGCCGCCAGCCGGAGGCTGTTGACTTAACGGCCCCGCGCCACCGGAAATAGGAACGGAGAACTGGATATGGAGCTGAGCGGCACGACGAGCCCCGACGCGGGCGACTCGCTCGCCGACCGCATCGCCGTCGCCATGCTCACCAGGGCCTTCCCCGCCGACGTCGTCGACGGGGTGCTCGCCGACACCGGCAGGACCCAGATGCGCACCCGGCTGCTGCCGTCCCGGGTGGTGGTGTACTTCGTGCTGGCGCTGAGCCTGTTTCCCGGTCTTAAGTACGAGCGGGTTGCGCGGCTGCTGTCCCAAGGGCTGATATGGAGCCTGGGCCGGCCGACCACCTGCCCGGTGCCCACAGCCGCCGCGCTGTCCCGGGCCCGGGCCCGGCTCGGCGCCGAGCCGCTGGAGGCGCTCTTCCGTGCCACAGCCGCGCGGGTGGCCGGTCCGCCCACCTACCGGGGGCTGCGCGTGCTGTCCCTGGACACGCTCCGCATCGAGGCACCGGACTCCGAGGAGAACCTGGCCGCCTTCGGCCGCGATCCGGCCGCGGGCGAAGGCCCGCCGTGCCTGCGTGTCGCGGCACTCGCCGACGAGTCGACCCAGGCCGTCGTCGACGCCCGGCTGGGCCCGGACGCCGGCGCCGGGGCCGCGCTGACCTGGCCGCTGCTGAGGGCCCTGGCCGGGAACGAACTGCTGCTCGCCGACTTCGGCACGGTCGGCGTCCGGTCCTGGTGCGTGGCCCGCGAGCACGGCGTGGAACTGCTGTGGGCCGCGCCCGCCGACACCGCGCTGTCCCCCCACGCCGTGCTGCCCGACGGCTCGTACCGCTGTGTGCTGGACGGCGCCGGCGACTGCGCGGGCGAGGAGGACGAGACGGGCGTCGCGGTGCCCGTCCGCGTCGTGGAGTGCACCGTCGCGGGCACGCCGGTCCGCCTGGTCACCAGCCTGCTCGACCCGGCGCGCGCCCCCGCGGCCGAACTCGTCGAGTTGTACGCGAGGCGCTGGCGGTTCCGCGAGGCGCTGGCCGACCTGGCCGCGCAGGGCCCCGGCCGCGCCCGGCCCGCCGCCCCCGGCGGAGCCGACGGCGGGCCGGGGCGGCCCGGGCCGGTACCGATGCTGCGGTCCCGCTCGGCGAGCGGGGTTCGCCAGGAGGTGTGGGGCCACCTGCTCGTCCACCAGGCGATCACCGTGCTGCTGCGCGGGGACCTGCCGGGCCGCGGTACGGCCGCCGCGGCGGCGGCACCCCGCTTCACCGCTCACGGCCAGGGCCCGCAGCCGGTCCGCCGAATCGTCTGACGTCCGGGCGCGAGCGCTGCTTTCCGGCGTCCGGGGGCGGCACGAGCCGGATCGCGCCCGACGGGCACAGGGCCGCCGCCGTCTCCGCGTCCCGGCGCTGCGGGCCGACCGGGCGTGCGACCAGGAGCGCGACCAGGCCGTCTTCGTCACGCTGGGCGAACACCGCGGGGGCCAGGCGTACGCACTGCCCGGAGCCGATGCACGTACCGGTGTCGACGGACACCTCCGCCGGCGAGCCGCCGCTCACCAGACCACCGGCAGCCGGTGCAGCCCGTACACGGCCTTCTCGGGCGCGAACTCCGCGCCGTCGGCAAGCCGCAGCCCCGGCACCTGCAACAGCAGCGTCCGCAGCGCGATCTCCAACTCGGCGCGGGCCAGCGGCTGGCCGAGGCACTGGTGGATGCCGAACCCGAAGGCGACATGGCGGCGGGCGTCGCGCAGGATGTCGAGTTCCCCGGGCGACGCGAACTGCGCCGGGTCCCAGTTCGCAGCCGGGATCGACGCGATCACCCCCTCACCCTCGCGGATCGTCACCCCTGCTATCTCCACGTCCTCCAGCGCTACGCGGGGCACCCCGCTGTGCACCACCGACAGGAACCGCAGCAGCTCCTCCACCGCGCCCGTGAGCAGCAGCGGGTCCGCCCGCAGCGTGGCCAACTGATCGGGGTGGCGCAGCAGCGTCGCCACGCTCAGCGCGATCATGTTCGCGGTGGTCTCGTGGCCGGCGACGAGCAGCAGCAGCCCGGTGCTCTTGACGTCCTCATGATCCAGTTCCCCGGTCAGCTCCCGCTCCACCACCAGCCGGCTGAGCACGTCGTCGCCGGGCTTCTCGCGGCGCCTGCGGGCCAACTCCCCGATGTACTCGCGCAGGTCGACCACGGCCTGGGCGCTCTGTTCCAGCGTGCTGGACCGGGTGAGCATCCGACGGCCGTTGGTCTGGAAGAAGTCGTGGTCCTGGTAGGGCACGCCGAGCAGCCGGGCGATCACCGCAGACGGGATCGGCAGCGCGAAGTTCTGAACCAGGTCCGCCGGTTGCGGCCCGGCCAGCAGGTCGGCGAGCGCGGCGTCGACGATCTCCTGGATGCGCGGCCGCAGCGCGTCGATGCTCTTGACCATGAAGTCGCGGCTGAGCATGCGCCGGATGCGGTCGTGCTCGGGCGGGTCCATCCGGAAGAACGGGGTGCGCCCGCCGACGCTGGCGCGTACCGCCGCGGAGACGAAGGGGAACCCGTCACGCCGCGCGTCGGCGCTGAACCGCAGGTCGGACAGGACGCTGCGGACGTCCTCGAAACGGGTCAGCAGCCACGCGGGCGTGCCGTCGTAGAGGGTGATCCGTGCGGCCGGACGGTCCGTCCGCAGCAGTGCGTACTCGGGCGGAGGGGCCAGCGGGTCGGGCCGTTCCGGCGGAAAGGCGAGCGGCTGCGCGGTCCGCGTGGGCTGAGACATCGTCATCCTCCGACAGGGGACGTGGAACGGGACCCGGACACGAACGGGGATGCGGACCCGGCCGCCTCCACGGCGGCTTCGGCGTGGGCACGGGCGGCGTCGATGGTGGCGAGGCTGTGCGCACCCAGCACGACACGGACCCGGCGGCGGGCGTCGTCGGCGGTGACACCGGGGCCGAAAGCGGTGGCGATCCGATTCGGGCGCAGCGCCACCGTGTGCCGCCCGGTCACGGACACGGTGCCGTTCTCCGCTTCGGTGACGATCCACTCGCCCAGGTGCGCCGACGCGAACGGCGGCACGGTCAGCGGCGTGTAGACCACCCGGTCGGGCGGCAGGCACAGCCGCAGCGAGGGCACCTGCTGAACCGTTCCGTCCGCCGCCCTGATCCCGCTCAGCACGTGCTGCACCCCGGGGACCGGTTCGCTCAGCTCGACGGAGGCGATGTGCGAGACCGCGCCGGGCCAGCGGCCGGCGTCCCGCAGGAAGGTGTACACATCGGCCGCGTGGCCCCGCACCCGGACGGTGTCCTGGAAGGTGAAGACCAGGTCGGCCGCTGCCCGCCCGGCCTCGGCGCGCTCACGCAGGGTCCGTACGAAGGACGGGCCGAGAAAGGAGATGTCCGCGGGCGCGGCGGCCAGACGGAGCGTCAGCAGCGTCCCGCCGGCCGGCAGCGGCTGCGCCGACCACCGCCCGGCGAGCTCTGTGGAGCCGGCGGACCTGGCGGCCGGCGCGTCGCCGGCGGATCCTGGCGCTTCGGCGCCCTGCGGACGCGCCGACCAGCGGAAGTCGACCACCCCTTCGTCCGCCCGGACGGACTGGGTGCCGCTCCAGCGGACGACGTGCCGCTCGCCCGCACGCGTCCACAGCGCAGCCGGGCCGTTCGGGTCCGCGGCCGGCCCGGGCTCGGCGTACACCACGGGTTCGAACAGCACCGGCCACAGCCGGAGGTCGGTCAGCAGTGCGAGCACGGCGTCCGCGGGGGCCCGTACCCGGACGGACTGCTCGGCGTGCTCGGGGTCCTTGAGGAGCCCGGCGTGCTTGGTGCCGGGGTGCGTCGATGGCTCCACAGTGCCTGTCCTCGATTCGGTGGTTCGGGGCGGGGCGGGCCGCTGTTCTGGCGGCGACCCGGCCCGCCCCGAACCTCGCACCCGGCCGTAGAAGACCGCTGGAACTCGGTTGGAGCCGACCGCGCGGACCGGTGCCCACCACCGCCGAGCGCCTACCGGTCGCCTCGGTCGTCCGCCAGTCGGTTGCCGGTCAACCCTCCGATGCCGCCGGCTTCGGCCTCGGCGGCCAGGGCAGCAGCACCGTGATCAGCACGCAGCCCACCAGGATCGCGGCGGAGGCGAGGAAGGCCAGGTCGTAGCCGGAGGTGAGGGCCGCACCGCTCGGATGCGGCCCGGAGCCGCCGGTCTGGGAGCGGGTGTGTGCGGCGGCCAGCGAGGTCAGTACCACCAGGCCGAATGAACCGCCCACCTGCCGGGCCGCGTTGGCCAGGCCGGAGGCGACACCGGCGTCCTGCGGCCGCACGCCCGCCGTGGCCGTCACGGCGACCGGGGGCAGCGCGGCGCCGATGCCGAGGAAGACCAGCACGCCCGGGCCGATCACACCGAGTGCGACGAGCGTGTCCGTCCGCAGCGCGGCCTGCCAGACGAAACCCGTCGCCGAGACCAGCAGCCCCGCCGAGATCAGCACCGGCGGCCGGCGGCCCGCGGCCAGCAGGCGCGCCGCCGTCCGCGCGCCGACGACCGTGGCCACCGCGTGCGGCACAAAGACCAGTCCCGCCTCCACCGGGCTGTAGCCGCGGACGTTCTGCAGGTAGAGCGAGACGAAGTAGAGCAGCCCGAAGAACCCGGCGCCCAGCAGGAACATCACGACATTCGCCCCGGTGCGCAGGGCCGACCGCAGCAGCCGCAGCGGCAGCAGGGGCACCGCCGCCAACCGCTGCTCCACCACGACGAACAGCGCGAGCAGCAGCACCCCGACGACGATCGGCAGCCAGCTCCCCACCGGGCTCCAGCCGTCCTTGCCCGCCTGGACGATGCCGTACGCGGCCGCGGTGAGCCCGGCGGAGACCGTGACGGCGCCCGGAACGTCCAGGCTGCGCCCGCCCAGCCCCGGCAGGTCGGCCAGCCACAGCAGCGAGCCGGCCACGACGGCAACCCCCACCGGAAGGTTGACCAGCAGGATCCACCGCCAACCGAGGTAGTCCGTGAGCAGGCCGCCGAGGATCGCCCCCGCGGCGCCGCCAACCGCGCCGACCATGGTCCACGCGGCGATCGCCCGGGCGCGCCGGGCGCCCTCGGGGAAGGTCGTGGTCAGGATGGTCAGCGTGCAGGGGGCCAGGATCGCCGCGCCCAGGCCCTGCACCGCCCGCGCCGCGACCAGTACCCCGGCCGAGGGTGCGGCTCCGCCCAGCACGCTGGCCGCGGTGAACAGAGTGACGCCCGCGACGAAGACGCGCTTGCGGCCGTACAGGTCGGCGGCCCGCCCGCCGAGCAGCATGAAGCCGGCGAAGGTCAGGGTGTAGGCGTTGACGACCCACGGCAGGTCGGCGGTGGAGAAGCCGAGCGCGTCGCGGATCGACGGCAGCGCCACGTTCACGATGGACACGTCGAGTACGACCATGAACTGGCCCAGGCAGGCCAGCGCCGTTACCACGCCGTCGGGCACGCGGCGCGGTAACGGGGCGGAAGTGGGGGCGGGGGCAGGCGC